>CAZEMY010000023.1:0-15351 GCA_964513405.1 uncultured Desulfobulbaceae bacterium | reverse complement strand
GGAACCACCTGGACACTCACCCGTGACACCTCCCTCGGTCTTAACTTTGCCGGAGTTAATTATTATGACGGTCAGGGGTTCATGATTAACAAAAAACTTGGGGTCAAGAGTGCCATGGAACTTGACGGGGCATCGTTTTGTATCCAAGCAGGTACCACCTCAGAGCTTAACCTCGCTGATTTCTTCACCAAGCATAATATGAAGTATGATGCGGTGGTTTTTGACACCCATGACCTGACAAAACAGGGATTTGCCACAGGTCGTTGCGATGTCCTTACCTCTGATCAGTCACAGTTGTACGGTCTGCGAACCCATCTCGCCGACCCGAGTTCAGCAGTTGTTCTCCCCGATGTTATCTCCAAAGAGCCTCTTGGTCCTGTGGTTCGCCAGGGCGATGATGCCTGGTTTAATGTTGTCCGCTGGACATTTTTTGCCAAGGTTAATGCCGAAGAAATGGGCATTACCTCAGCGAATATTGATGACAAGAAAAAATCAACAAACCCGGAAGTCCGCCGTCTACTTGGCCTTGAAGGCATAAAAGGTAAAAGTCTTGGTCTTGCCGATGATTGGGCTTATCAGGTTATAAAGCAGGTCGGGAACTACGGTGAAGTGTTTGAGAGAAATGTTGGTATGGACTCACCCCTTAAGATCGAGCGGGGACTTAATCAACTATGGAGTAAAGGCGGCATCATGTATGCTCCGCCCATGCGTTGATTTTTATATTTTATGATGTTCACGGGTGAAAAAATACCTGAGAATAAAATCCCTATCCGTATTACTGTTCCGCCTGTCTCGGTTTGCACACTTATTAGAGACAGGCGGAATTTTCAGTTACGGGAAAAGTAGCTTTTCAAGTGATCCCCACAAGAGACCCCCAAACAATTTCAACATATAACTCCACAAGACCTCTTTAAATATCCGTGATATTAATCGACAAACAATGCCATCAAAGCAAATAAAAAATAACAAAACAGCATGGTGGAATAACGCCCGCAACAGAGCTTTGCTTTTTCAGGCATTTTTAATCTGTGCAGTTGTCGGTTTTTTTGCCTATATAGCCAGTAATACCCTTTATAACCTGGAGCAACGGGGCATCACCACCGGCTTTGCCTTCCTTGAGCAAAAAGCCGGCTTTGGTATTCTCCAGCATCTGATTCCCTTTTCGGAAGCATCCACTTATGGCCGTACATTTGTGGTGGGTCTGCTAAACACCCTGCTTGTTTCGTTTCTCGGGGTTATTTTAGCCACAGTTCTTGGTTTTACCATTGGGGTGGCCAGGCTTTCTCCCAACTGGCTGATTGCCAGACTTGCCTCCATCTACATTGAGATTTTCCGCAATATACCTCTTCTGTTACAAATTTTCTTCTGGTATTTTGCTGTCCTTCGCACCCTGCCCCTGCCAAGGGAAAGCCTCCAGTTCGGGGAGAGCTTTTTCTTAAACATTCGTGGGTCTTACCTGCCCCAACCCATACCTGAAGATGGTTTCAGATGGGTTTTCTGGACATTTTCTGCTGTTCTTGTATTCAGCTTTTACCTCTACCGGTGGGCAAAAAAAAGACAGGATAAAACCGGCAAATCATTTCCGGTCCTACTAACTTCTCTTGCCCTGGTTACCGTGCTGCCGGTAACAGTTTATTTCCTTGCCGGTCAGCCCCTTCATTTGGAAATGCCGGAATTAAGAGGCTTTAATTTTCGGGGCGGCATTACTATTATTCCAGAGCTTGCCGCCCTTCTGATTGCCCTTTCCGTTTACACATCAAGTTTTATTGCCGAGATTGTTCGCTCCGGAATTCTCTCGGTGAGCAGTGGCCAGCGTGAGGCTGCCTACGCTCTGGGCATACGACCGGGAAAAACCCTGAGACTGGTTATAATTCCTCAGTCCATGCGGGTTATCATCCCCCAGATGACCAGCCAATACTTAAACCTGATTAAAAACTCTTCCCTTGCCACTGCCATTGGTTACCCTGATCTGGTTTCAGTTTTTGCAGGCACGACCCTTAATCAAACCGGACAGGCAATTGAGATTATTGCCATAACCATGGCTGTATACCTGACCATAAGCCTTATAATTTCCTTTTTTATGAACTTGTATAACGCTAAAACCATGTTGAGGGAGCGATAAACATGGCTATCCATACCCCCCATCCCGATCTCGCTCCACCGATAAGCAGTGTTGGAGCCATTGGCTGGTTACGAAAAAATCTCTTTTCGTCACCACTTAACACCATGCTGACCATGATGGCATTGTTTGTACTCTATCAACTGTTGCCGCCATTTATTAACTGGGCAATTATTGAGGCAAACTGGGTAGGCGACACAAAAGAGGCCTGCGTAAAAGATGGTGCCTGCTGGGTATTCGTCAAGGTTCGTTTTTCCCAGTTTATGTTCGGATTCTACCCTGAGAGCCAGTACTGGAGAGTATTTACGGCCTTCGGTCTTTTTGCAGCTATTATAGCGTACCTGCTTATTGACAGGGCACCTAAAAAAGGCTGGGTAGTAGCTTTTACCATTCTTGTTTTTCCGGTGGTTGCCTTTTTTCTTTTTTATGGAGGAATGGGATTACCGGTGGTCGAAACCCATAAGTGGGGCGGCCTGATGCTCACCCTGATAATATCTGTGGTTGGCATGTTCTTTGCGTTGCCCATCGGAATTATCCTTGCTCTGGGTCGTCGTTCCGAGATGGTTATTCCCAGGGCATTATCGGTAATATTTATTGAAATATGGCGGGGTGTCCCTCTTATCACCGTTTTATTTATGGCTTCGGTGATGTTACCCCTGTTCATGCCGGACGGCTTTCAAATGGACAAATTAATTCGGGCATTAATAGGGATTGTCATGTTTCAGTCGGCCTATATGGCTGAGGTAATCAGAGGCGGGTTACAGGCCCTGCCCAAGGGACAATACGAGGCTGCCGATGCCCTTGGTCTTGGCTACTGGCAGTCCACCCTGCTAATTGTCCTCCCCCAGGCTCTTAAAACTGTTATTCCAGGTATCGTCAATACCTTTATTTCCCTTTTCAAAGACACGACCCTGGTTATGATTATTGGTCTTTTTGATCTTCTTGCCATCGTTCAGTCTTCGTTTACCGATCCGGAGTGGCTGGGATTCGCAACAGAAGGATATATATTTGCTGCTTTTGTCTTCTGGATATTTTGTTTTTCAATGTCAAAATACAGCCAGCACTTAGAGAGAAAACTACACACCGGCCACTGAGAGGCTGATGTAATTTAACAATCAACTGCAACACTTATAACAGCACAAAATCAGAGGTCTGTATCCATGGATATACCAACCGGACAACGAAAATTATCAGATAATGATATTGCCATTGAAGTTAAGGGCATGCATAAGTGGTATGGTGAATTCCATGTCTTAAAAGATATCAACCTGACCATCAGAAGAGGAGAGCGGGTTATCATCTGCGGCCCGTCCGGCTGTGGAAAATCTACTCTTATTCGCTGCCTGAACCGCCTTGAAGTGCATCAGCGGGGCGAAATTATTGTTGATGGGGTTGAGCTTAATGATGATCTCAAACATATAGAAAAGGTTCGCCGGGATGTGGGAATGGTCTTCCAGCAATTTAACCTCTTTCCCCACCTGAGCGTTCTGGAAAACTGCTGTCTCGCCCCGATATGGGTGCTGAAAAAACCCCGTCATGAGGCTGAAGCCATAGCCATGCAATATCTTGAACGGGTTAAAATTCCCGACCAGGCCGACAAATATCCGGGCCAACTATCCGGCGGGCAACAGCAGCGAGTCGCCATAGCCCGCAGCCTTTGCATGAGTCCGTCCATCATGCTCTTTGATGAACCGACCTCAGCCCTTGATCCGGAAATGATCAAAGAGGTATTAGATGTTATGGTTGATCTTGCCAACGAAGGGATGACCATGCTTTGCGTAACCCATGAGATGGGTTTTGCCAAAACAGTGGCTGACCGGGTTACCTTTATGGATAGCGGCGAGATAATTGAAGAGAATGACCCGGAAAACTTCTTCTCCAACCCGCAATCGGAGAGGACAAAGTTATTTCTAAGCCAGATTCTTTGATATTGAGGAAGGGGAATTATATATCCAAGTTATTGAATGCACGCTCATAGAGCACACATATTGATTACGGTTATATTTTTTCAGCCTGAATGGCGGTGATAGCCACAGTATTTATAATATCCGGAACTGTGCTGCCACGGGATAAATCGTTCACCGGTTTTTTCAACCCCTGGAGAATCGGGCCGATGGCCACTGCCCCGGAAGCCCGCTGAACAGCTTTGTAGGTGTTGTTGCCAGTATTAAGATCCGGAAAAATAAATACGGTTGCCCTGCCGGCGACACTGGAACCCGGCATTTTTTTCCTCGCCACCTTCGCATCAATAGCAGCATCATATTGAATGGGACCATCGAGTTCCAGACTAGGTTTTCTTTCTTTTGCAATTTCAACCGCACCCCGAACAATATCCACGGTATCACCACTGCCGGAACTGCCGCTTGAGTACGAGAGCATGGCCACAATCGGCTCAATACCAAACTGGCGGGAGGTGTCAGCGGCGTTAATGGCGATATCGGCAAGCTGACTGGAGTTGGGGTTGGGATTTATGGCACAATCACCATAGACCAGTACCCGCGTGTCCATACACATGAAAATAACAGAGGATACAATCAGGGCATCCGGGAGGGTGCGGATTATCTGAAAAGAAGGGCGAATTGTATGGGCTGTGGTATGGGCAACCCCGGAAACCATGCCATCCACCATGCCTGTATAGACCATCATTGTCCCGAAATAACTGACATCAGCCATTGCGTCCCTGGCCATGTCAATGGTTATCCCCTTATGTTTGCGCAGGTCAAAATAAATCCCGGCAAATTTATAACGAAGCTGTGAGGTCTGGGGATCAATAAATTCAACCCCTTCCAATCTCAGGCCAAGGGCAGAAGCCCTGCTTCTGATTTTCCCCTCATCCCCGAGTAAGGTCAGTTTTACAATATCCCGCAGGCGTAAAAGTTCCGCAGCCTGTATAATCCGGTCATCACCACCTTCCGGAAGGACAATATGTTTTCTGGCCTTCCGGGCCCTCTGAAAGAGAAAGTATTCAAACATAAGCGGTGATATTATGTTGGAAGGAGTGAGACGGATTTTTTCTTCAAGTTCCCCGGTATTAACATGGGCCTCAAACATACCGATGGCTTTGGCGATTTTCCTCTCATTTGCGGGCCTGATCCTCCCCAAAACAGAGGCTGCGTTCATGGCGGTTTGAAAAGTATCGGTTTTAACCATAAAAATGGGAATGGTCAGATCATCCAAACCACTTAATAATTTCTTTACTGATTCATCCGGCTCCAATCCGCCTGAAAGGATAATCCCAACCGCTGATGGATAATTTGCCGAAGCAATGGCTCCAATGGTTGTGAAAATAATATCAGCCCTATCTCCAGGAGTAATGATAAGGTCATCTTTTGCAAGAAAATTCAGGAAATTAGCCGGCTCCATTGCAGCCACTTTAATGCTGCGGACTGTGCGGTGCAAACCATCCTCCATACCGGAGAAATACTTTGCCTGCAAAGTATCTGCTATTTCTCCCATGGTTGGTTTACTCAAACTTTCCATTTCCGGCAACAGACTGATCTGGACAGAGGTACCGCATTCCGTAGTTAGTGCAGTTCCCACCTGATCAATAATATCCCTGTTGACCCTGTTTACGATCACAGCAAGAAGCGGACAACATAACTGCCCAAAGGTTTTCTGACCAACCTTGACATTATTTACTATTTCCTTGCTTGACTTGTTATATCCAGATGAAACATACAGAGCCGGGGTGCCAAGTTCCCGGGCAATACGAATGGAAATATCATAGTCAAAGGCATCGGATAAATGGGTTATATCCGGGCCTTCACAAAGGAGAAAGTCGCATTGCTCCTCTGCCCGCTTAAAGCGTCTAACCAGTTCACGAAACATTTTTCGTTCTTTGCCTGCCGCAATGAATCCTTTGACCTCTTCATTGGTAAGCCCTATCATCCGGGACGGTTCAAGGCTCAGCGGATACCGTTTGGAAAACAACTGGATATGACTGTCTTCTTCAGCCGGAAGCGGAGAAATCGTCCTGAAAAAACCAAGTCTCCCCACCCGGCGGGAGAGCATTTCCATTATCCCCAGAGTCACGACCAACTTACCGCTGTGTGCCTCCAGACTTGATATATATAAATTCCCAGCCATGACTATATTCCTTTATCCTCTGTCCTCTGATACTGTCACCTGTCCCCTGACCTGAATTGCAATTGCCAACTCTTCATCAGTAGGAACAACAAGAATTTTCACCAGGCTTTCCGACCCGTGAATTGGCATAATACCATCTTTTCTAATCAGATTTGCATCATTATCAAGAACAATACCTAATTGCTGCAAACCATGACAACTTTTCCAGCGAACAACAGCGGAATTTTCACCAATCCCGCCGGTGAAAATAATACAGTCCACCCTGCCAAGCACAGCAAGATAAGAACCAATATATTTTTTCAATCTATAACAGAACATTTCCAGGGCAAGAATAGCTTTGGGGTCTCCCTGTTCAGCCAGTTCAGTGATGGTTCTCATATCGTTCTCTCCACAGATCCCCACCAGGCCACTCTCTTTGTTCAGCATCCGCTCAAGCTCCCCCATATCCATACCGGTTTCCCGGTGCAGGTAAAAAAGGATTGCCGGATCGAGATCACCGCTGCGGGTTCCCATAATTAACCCCTCCAGCGGAGTCATGCCCATGGAAGTGTCAAGGCAACGCCCGTTACCAATGGCTGCACAACTGGCACCATTACCAAGGTGAAGGCTTATGCAGTTAAACTCTGTAATCGGCACATTAAAATACTGAGCAGCACGATTTGCGACAAACTGGTGGGAAGTACCATGAAACCCATAACGACGCACTTTATGTTGACTGTACAATCTGTGCGGGAGTGCGTAAACAAAGGCATAATCAGGGATGCTCTGGTGGAAAGCCGTATCAAAAACTGCTACCTGGGGTACAGTGCCGGCAATATCTCTAACCATTCTGATCCCGACCAGGTTAAGCGGATTATGCAACGGAGCGAGAGGAATCAGCTCTTCTATGATATCAATGACCTTTTCATCAATTATAACCGGCTGCTTGAATTTTTCTCCACCGTGAACCACCCTGTGGCCGATCCCGGTCAGCTCCCCCACATCTAAAACTGCACCACTTGCACGAAGAAGCTCAAACATAACAGCAATGGCCTGGCAATGATCTACAATCTCCAGTTCTTTAGAGATTATTTTTTTCCGGGCGAATACGGGGGGATAAGATACAAGCTGGGCATGTGCCTGCAATGAGCCGATTTTTTCAATTAAACCTGAGACGGTTTGGGTAAGATTATGGTCGAAAAAAAGCTTGAACTTGAGTGAGGAACTGCCTGCATTAATGGCAAGAATCTTCATAATATATTAATCTCTGACGCAGAGCAGTATCCCTGCTTTATAAAAACCCGCCTGCATATGCCTGGCCGGTCGAAAATTGTGCCTGCTTATTATGTCTATATGAAAGGTAACCACTTCAATATATCCTTAAAAGCCCTTTATGAAAAGACCCTTTTAGTTTTTTTGCTTACCCACAATACATCAAGATAGCTTAACATTATTATAAATATTTTTGCCACATTAGACATATTAAAATAAAAGGTCGTGCAATTATCCACATACTATATTCTAAACTATTTATCAGCTTCCTCATTACAGAGGTAAAAGAGTGTATAGCTTGACAAAAAACCAGGATAATATTAGCAAAAAAAGCAAAAAGAAATATTCATATTGTCAGTTTGAGAGTAATGATCAACTTTAACATACAGACAAATATAGAGGTGCCGGGAGGGAGAAAATCAATTGTCCTTTTTGGTAAAAAAGCAAGCCATTACGCAAAACAAAAGGAGTCGGTATGAGTAGTAATGATGACAAAATTACCAGTTTGCTCAGTGAAGGAAAGACCTTTGCTCCACCGATTAAGGGTGCCGCAGAGGCAAGAATCAAATCCATGGATCAATATCGTGCCGAATACCAACGCTCCATGGACGACCCCGAAGGATACTGGGCAGAGCGGGCAGATGATTTACTTGACTGGGAGAAAAAATGGGACAAGGTACTGGAATATGACCTGGATAAACCGGAGATAAAATGGTTTCAGGGCGGCAGGCTCAATATTTCCTACAACTGCCTTGACCGGCATCTGAAAAACGGCCGTCGCAACAAGGCTGCCCTGATATGGCAGGGTGAACCGGAGGAGGATGTCAAAGTATATACTTATCAAATGCTCCACACCGAGGTCTGCCGTTTTGCCAATGTTCTTAGAAAAAAAGGGGTTAAAAAAGGCGATAGGGTTGCCATATACCTGCCCATGATTCCAGAGCTGTCCATCGCCCTTCTCGCCTGTGCCAGAATAGGTGCAATTCATTCCGTTGTTTTTGCTGGTTTCTCTGCAATAGCCCTTAAGAGCCGTATCCAGGACTGTGAAGCAAAGATTTTGATTACAGCCGACGCAGTACTTCGAGCTGGAAAAACCATCCCCTTAAAACCAAATGCGGACACTGCCCTTGAAGATGCCGAATCGGTACAATCCTGCATTGTGGTGAGAAGGGCCAGTAACGATGTTCCCATGCAGGCAGGCCGGGACAGTTGGTGGCATGAAGAAGTAGCTGCCGGGGACATTGCCAGTGAATGTGAACCGGAGTCAATGGATGCTGAAGATACCCTCCTTATCCTTTACACATCCGGATCCACCGGCAAGCCCAAAGGCGTTGTCCATACCACTGCCGGTTATCTGCTCTACACCATGCACACCTGTCAATATGTTTTTGATATGAAAGATTCGGATGTCCACTGGTGTACAGCAGATATCGGCTGGATTACTGGCCATTCCTATATTTTATATGGCCCCCTTGGTCTCGGTGCAACTTCCCTGATGTTTGAAGGGGTACCATCTTATCCTGGTCCGGATCGTTTCTGGAAGATTGTCGAAAAATTTAAAGTAAATATTTTTTATACTGCCCCAACGGTTATCCGGGCCTTAATGAGGGAGGGAACAGAGCCAACCGAGCGTTGGGATCTCTCAAGTCTGCGAATTCTCGGCTCCGTTGGTGAACCCATCAACCCGGAAGCTTGGATGTGGTATTATATCCATATCGGCAAAGAAAAACTGCCCATTGTTGATACCTGGTGGCAGACCGAAACCGGTGGTCTGATGATATCTCCCCTACCCTATGCCACTCCTCTAAAACCAGGCTCGGCTACCTATCCCCTCCCGGGCATTGATGCTGCTATTTATGACGAGGAAGGCAACGAGGCTAAAGTGAATGAAGGAGGCCATCTCGTCATCCGCAAACCATGGCCGGGTATGTTGCGGGGGATATTTGGTGATCCTAAACGGTTCAAGAAAACCTATTTCGACCGTTATGAAAACACTTATGACCCGGAAGACGGGGCTCGCAGGGATGAAGACGGTTGTTTCTGGATCATGGGACGATTGGATGATGTAATCAATGTCTCCGGACACAGGCTTGGCACTGCGGAAATAGAATCTGCCCTGGTCTCCCATGAGGCTGTTGCCGAGGCCGCAGTGGTCGGAATGCCCCACCCTATTAAAGGCCAATCTATTTTTGCCTATGTTACCCTGATGGCCAATGCCCAGGAGCAGGATGAACTGGTTGCAGATTTACGCAAACATGTCCGGTCAGAGATCGGTCCCATAGCCACCCCTGAGGTAATAATGTGGGCCCCGGGGCTGCCCAAAACCAGGTCGGGCAAGATTATGCGCCGTATCCTTCGGAAAATCGCTGCCGGTGATTTCTCTGAGTTTGGCGACACTTCAACCCTTGCTGACCCTTCCGTTGTCGAGCATCTTGTGGAAAGTAAAAAGAAGTTAGGCTGATTATAAAAAGGACAATCAGAAGACAGAAATCAGAGGACAGAATAGTATGCAGCCAAAGGCTGATATAATTATTAAAACAAGCAAAACAAAATCTTCTGACTTCTGGCTTCTGTCCTCTGTCTTCTGTCTTCTGATACTGATACTGATACGAGTATCAATTCGTTTGCAACTATATCCATGAGAGATAAAATGTCCACAAGTGAGCAATCCGTGCCCCCCGGCGTGGTAATTGATTTTCTCTTGGGAGTTATGCCTTTCAATGGGCTTGACATGGAAACTCTGCAAAGAGTTGCCCATCATATTACAGTAGACTTCTTCCCAAAAGGAACCAGACTTTTAACCGCAGGCCAGTCAAAACCTGACCATCTCTATCTCATTCAGCAGGGCGGAGTACGATGTTTTCTCCTTGATGACGAAGGTATCGTCAGGCTTAAGGATTACCGGGGTGAAGGGGCATGTATAGGTGCTTTGCCCATTATCCGCGGCACTGCAGCCAACCTTGATGTGGAAACCGTCGAAGATACATTCTGCTTTCTCCTGCCCAAAGAGATATTTCTTGATCTTCTCCGCCATCAACACGGTTTTACCCATTATTATCTCAAAAACTTTTCTGAAAAAATAGTTACCACCGCTTACACAGAACTCCGCCGTCATAAAATGGGCAGGCGTGGAGACGATGATCTACATCTTTTCACAATTAGGGCTGGCGATATCATCAAGGAAGAACCACTGAAAGTCCCGCTTGACGCCACCATCCAGGAAGCTGCAGAGACGATGACGAAATACAAGGTCGACTCCCTGTTAATTCACGCCCGGGATGACCAGGAGCATATAAAGGGAATCATCACTGACCGGGATTTGCGCATCAAGGTGGTTGCACGCGGACTTGATTATCACACTCCGGTCAGTAATATCATGTCCTCACCCGTGGTCAGGATTCTTTCCATGACCACCTGCTTTGATGCTCTGGTGCAGATGATGTCCAGCGGTCTCCATCACCTTGCTGTGGAGAGAAAGAACAGAATTATTGGCGTAATCACCTCCCACGACATCACGGTATTACAGGGGACCTCTCCATATGCCCTGTTTAAGGAAATCGGCAAGCAACGCCATATCAAAGGGTTATACCCTCTTGCTCAAACGATTCCGGAGGTTATCCGCAACCTTATCAAAGAAGGAGCCAGGGCAAGTCATGTGGCAAGGATGATTTCCCTGCTCAACGATCAAATTCTGGAGAGGATGTTGACTCTGCTTGAGGAAGAGCTGGGACCGCCTCCACTACCGTATTGCTGGCTGCTCATGGGCAGCGAAGGCCGCCGGGAACAGACATTCAAAACCGATCAGGACAATGCCATTATCTATGCCGACCCGGCGGGCGAAAAACAGAAAAAAAAGGCAGAGGAGTATTTCAAAATATTTGCCGCGAAGGGCATCGACCATCTCGTCAATTGCGGATATCCTCTCTGTCCTGGCGAAATCATGGGCACCAACCCTAAATGGTGCCAGCCGATTTCGGTCTGGAAAAATTATTTTTCTTCCTGGCTGGCAGCCCCAGGCTCCGAGGAAATACTATTAGTTACAATTTTCTTCGATTTCAGAGGAGGATATGGAACAATATCTCTTGCCAGCGAACTCCGTCAGCATCTTGCTGATGTATCTCCCTACCAGGAACTTTACCTGTTCCATCTCGCCGGGGAATGTCTGAACAGCGGAGTACCTCTTTCTTTTTTCCGTAACTTCATTGTCGGCCGGCATGGAGAGCAAAAAAACAAACTGGATATCAAAACCCAAGGAATAACCCCGTTTGTCAACTTTGCCAGGGTCATGGCCTTAAAATATGGGGTTAAAGAAACCAACACTCTCTCCAGACTACGAGTGTTGAACAAAGAGGGACATGTAAGCGATGACTTGCACCATAGCATTAAAGAGGCATATGAGTTACAGATGCAGTTGCGGCTTATCCACCAGTTAACCCAGATAGAGGCAGGACACCTACCAGATAACTACATAGAACCAGCCAAGCTGTCCGACCTTGAAAAACGGATGCTAAAAGATTCGTTCCGCTTGATTGAACTGATCCAGTCTGTTCTTAAAACCATTTTTCCTCTGGGGTGAAATTGTGTTTGCAGGTATAACCTCTTTTCTACCATGGCTACAAAAAAAACATCCTGCCCTGATAAAAAATCAGGCATTATTTAAAGATTTTAACAAGTCAGACTTGTTGTCAGGTCACAGTTTTGTTGTCTTTGATACTGAGCTGACAGGACTAAACAAGCACAACGACGAAATTATTTCGATTGGTGCTGTCCGCATAGAAAACCTGCGGATTTCAATCAATAAAACCTTTTTTTCTCTGATCCAGTCTTCAGTAAAAAAAAGTAATCCCAGCCAAGCCACATTTGTCCACCGTCTCACTCCTGAACAGTTGCAACAGGCACCTCAAGTGGAAGATGTCCTTATTGAGTTCATTGAATTCTGTGGCGACAGTATCTTAGTCGGTCATTTTGTCGGAATTGATATGCATTTTCTCAACAGGACAACCCGAAAAATTCTTGGCGGTTCCATAGCCAACCCCAGTATTGACACCATGCGGCTCGCCTGTGATTATAAAAATGCCGGTCAGAGAGATCAGCTCGAAGATCATGGTATGTCGGATTCATATAATCTGGATAATCTCCGCAAAGAGTTCTGCCTGCCCGCTTTCAAAGCCCATGATGCCCTGGAAGATGCCTTGCAGACAGCTTATCTTTTTCTTTTCCTGCTTAAAAAATCAAAGCAGGGAGGTATAAAAATTTTGCGGGAGCTTCACCCTGCCGGCAGGATTACCGGTTTTATGGGGTAAATATTCGACTATCACCCCATTTTCGTCCGATTCTCCTCACCCGCATCCGGCACTCAGACCTGTGATACGACCTCAGTACTTGAAAGACAAAACTGAGTGCCGGATAAGAGGTCGTCGTTTTGCACTGATTTCTCACCAACCCGAATATTTACCTTATGGGGAGATGGTGATTTCTGTTTATTATTTTATCCTTTGACGATAGTTTCACTTGCTGGTTGAATTTTACAAAAACACAGGATATGATTGGTGGTCATCATCCGGCATCTTAACTATCAACCATAACATCTAAAAGAACTTAAAACCATGCGCCAATACATGATCGACGAACTCTCTTTCCTTGAGCGGGACAACCTGGACAGCTACCTGAAAAGAGCCCTTAAACCGGCTGGGCTTGAAGGAGCATTTTTTCTCGAACTTCCCCCTGATCTCTGGTCGGAAAAACAGCATGGCCATGAAAAGTGTGCCCCCTTTTATTTTTCTGTTATTCTGGAAAAAGATTCAATCCGCTTCGAGCTTCTGGTTCGCAGTTCCAATAACCTTCACTGCTCATGTATTGCCTGGGCAACACATGCCCAACGCCAACTAATCATAGATTTTGCCGACAGAATGCTCTTGGATGAGCTTATTGGAGCATAAAAAAATAACGATAAAGACTTACCCTTAAACCAGAGAATCAAACCACAATGACAGTACATCAGTACGACGAATCAAAAATCAAGACATTAAGTTCTCTTGAACATATCCGCAAACGACCGGGCATGTATATCGGTCGTCTCGGTAATGGTTCCCATCCTGATGACGGTATTTATATTCTCATCAAAGAGATCATAGACAATGCTGTTGATGAATATATCATGGGCTTTGGGAAGAGAATTGATGTTTTTCTCAGTGATGACGGCCGGTGCCGGGTCCGGGATTACGGACGGGGTATTCCCCTTGGCAAGATTGTTGACTGCGTGTCGGTTATAAATACCGGAGCCAAATACAACACGGATGTCTTTCAATTTTCAGTGGGCTTAAACGGAGTCGGCACCAAGGCGGTCAATGCCATGTCGTCCTTGTTTTCGGTTACCGCTTTTCGTGAAAGCAATTTTGGGAAAGCAACTTTCAAACGGGGAAAGGTTATAGATGAAAAGCAGGGAAAAGCAGAAGAAAAAAACGGCACTTTAATTGAGTTTTTACCCGATAAAGAGCTTTTTCCTGAATACAGCTACGACCCCAAATTTATAGAGCAGCGACTCTGGAGATATGCCTATCTAAACGCCGGGCTAAGTCTTTATTTTAACGACAACCGCTTTTATTCAGAAAACGGGTTGCTTGATCTTCTTGCTAAGGAGGTAAGTGATGAGGCAACCATTTACCCTCCCCTTTATTTTTCAGGAAAACGAATTGAATTTGCCCTTACCCATACCGATGAATACAGTGAAATTTATTTTTCCTTTGTAAACGGCACCTATACCAGCGAAGGAGGTACCCACCTCTCAGCTTTCCGGGAAGGAATCCTTAAAGGGGTCAATGAATTTTCCGGCAAAAAATATACAGGTAAAGATGTCAGAGACGGTATTGTCGGTGTTCTTGCAGTCAAGGTACAGGATCCTGTTTTCGAATCTCAGACCAAGAACAAGTTAGGCAACACCGATATTCGCAGCTGGATAGTAAACGAAGTGCGGGACGCAGTCGCCACCCATCTCTACAAGTTTCCAGAAACCGCCGAGTTGCTTCTCGATAAAACCCAGCGAAATGAACGGGTTCGCAAAGAATTGCAGTCGGTTCGCCGGGAGGCAAAAGCAAAGGCAAAAAAAGTTGCCCTGAAAATACCCCAGCTTAAAGACTGCAAGTATCATCCCGGCCGTAACAAGCCTTCAAAAGAAGGCCGGGAGAATATGGTCTTCATTACAGAGGGTCAATCTGCTGCCGGCTCGATTGTCTCCTCCCGTGATCCCATGACCCAGGCGGTGTTTTCCTTAAAAGGGAAACCCATGAATGTCTTTGGCCAGAGGCTTGATCTTTTATACAGAAACGATGAAATGTATGCTTTGATGCGGGCTTTGGATATAGAAGACTCCATAGCCCCTCTTCGTTTTGACAAGGTAATACTTGCCACTGATGCGGATGTGGATGGACTGCATATCCGCAACCTTCTCCTCACATTTTTTCTTCACTATTTTGAATCACTCATAAAACGGGGACATGTTCACATCCTTGAAACCCCCATTTACCGGGTAAGAAACAAAAAGAAAACTATCTACTGCTACTCTGATAAAGAGATGGACAAGGCCATCCATACCCTGAAAGGGCGGGAAAAATCCGATAAAAGCGTTGAGGTAACCAGATTCAAAGGACTCGGTGAAATATCACCACCTGAGTTCAAGCAGTTTATCGGAGAGGATATGCGTTTAAGAGCGGTTCATATTGATTCTTTAAGCGAAATAAAACAGATCCTCAGGTTTTATATGGGGAAAAATACTCCAGAAAGGAAGGAATATATCATGAACCATTTAAGCCTTGAGCCGATCGGATAAGATATGAGTGAAGAGATACAAAAAGGTCCTGATCAGGAAAACAAGGGGAAACTGCATCAACTATTTGATG
>CAZEMY010000022.1:0-15377 GCA_964513405.1 uncultured Desulfobulbaceae bacterium | reverse complement strand
GCTCTATTGGATTGTAGGCCAAGACTTTGAGGATGCCCAAAAAGAATTTAAATATGCATTTGATTTCCTATCAACCCTAGATTACATAGATAAGAAATCAAGGTATAAACTTATTTTCTTACCCTTAACGAACAAAAAAAATCAAAATAGATACCAGTATGAACAAAAAACCAGCTACCGGTGTTCTCCTTCTCAACCTGGGCGGACCGTCAACCCTTGACGAGGTCGAGCCTTTCCTCTTCAACCTTTTTTCCGACAGAATGATTATCCGCCTGGGGCCGTTTTTTCTGCAAAAATTTATAGCCCGTCGGATAGCCCGGAAACGAGCACCAAGAAGCAGTGCCAATTACAAGAAGATCGGTGGCGGTTCACCTATTTTGCAGATTACCACAAGCCAGGCAGAAGCTCTGGAAAAAGCCCTTAATGAAGAGGGAAACTTTATCGTTCGCCCCTGTATGCGGTACTGGCATCCATATGCACAAGAGGTGCTGGCTGAATTTAAGCAGGCCGGAGTAGAAAAATGTGTCGCCTTGCCCCTCTATCCCCATTATTCGATTGCCACTACAGGTTCATCCCACTCGGATCTCCAAAAAAAACGGACGGAACTGCTTCCAACCATGGAACTCCTTGAAATACGCTCCTGGCCAAGCCAAAAAGAGTACATTGGCTGCCTGGCAAAACGAATCAAACAGGGCTTAGACAGTTTTGGCAGCGAGCCGGTTGAGCTGGTTTACAGTGCCCACAGCCTGCCCAAAAAATTCATAGATGAAGGTGACCCGTATGTCGATGAGACAAAGGAGTCCCTAACAGCGATAAAAGAGAGGATAGGGATGGGCGGACGACTCTGTTTTCAGAGCCGCAGCGGCCCTGTCGAGTGGGTGGGTCCGTCAACGCCACAAATGATAAAACAGTTGGCTGAGGAAGGGTGCCGCAACATTCTCATGGTGCCAATCTCCTTTGTCTCCGACCATGTGGAAACCCTGTATGAAATAGACATCCTCTACCGTGATATGGCAAAGGAGCTTGGCATACGACTCGAATCAACCCCGGGTCTAAATGATGAACCTCTCTTTATCAAAGGGTTAAAGGAACTTGTCCTTGAGCGGTTGCAAGAGGCATAGAATAGCTATCTATCCACCATAAAACGACGCATACGGATATTCATAAGTACCCCGATGGCAAGTAATGTTGTCAACAGCGATGACCCTCCATAACTGAACAGGGGCAGGGGAATTCCCACCACCGGCAATAACCCCATAATCATAAAAAGATTAATTACCGCCTGCCAGAAAATCAGCATAACCATGCCAAAGGCAAGAATTACCCCGAACTTATCCCGGGCGGTCATGGCGATATGTATTCCCCAGAGCAGGAGAAAGAAGTAGCAGCTGAGAAAAAAAAGAGCACCAACAAAACCCCACTCCTCTGACCAGACGGCAAAGGCAAAATCAGTATGTCGCTCGGGAAGAAAATGAAGATGTCCTTGGGTGCCTTCCCTGAAACCCTTGCCGAAAATTTCCCCGGAACCGACCGCAATTTTTGACTGCATTATCTGGAACCCATGATTCATAGGGTCACTTTCAGGATTTAAGAATGTTTCAATCCGGCGGCGTTGATACTCTTTTAGAAAAAATATCCACCCTAAAATCCCTCCTCCGGCACCAAGCCCGGCAAGAATGCCCACCGTAGACCAGCGAAGGCGGACAAAGACAGTCATGGAAACAAAAATTATTCCCAGCATCAGGGCTGTCCCTAAATCTGGCTGGATAAGAATCAGGAGAAATGGTACAAGCATAAGTACTACGGGAACGATGAGATCCCGTAGCCTGTGACCTTCACTGACTTCTTTTCTTGAGTAGCAGGAGGCAAGAACCAGTACCAGGGCAAATTTTGCCGGCTCAGATGGCTGAAGCCTGAAAAAACCGAGATCAATCCAGCGTTGAGTGGAGGCAATGGTTTCCTGGCTGAGAAAAACCGTGTAAATTAGAAGAATTATAATCCCCGCATAAATAATATAGCCAAGAAATTCAAACTCTTTATAGTCGATACCCATGAGAAAAAGAATCATGACCAGTCCGGCACAAAACATATACAGCTCTTTATAAAAAACTGACGATACCCCATGCCCGCTCCAGGTCGAGCTGTATAAATTGGCAAGAGCCATGCCCATGATCAGCATCAGCATGACCAGCATAACCCAGTCAAAATGATGGATCAAACGACGATCAAAACGAAACATTAACCAACCTCTTTATAAATCATGATGGGGAACAGCAGAACCATCAGCCAACAATGAAACAGCATCATCAATAATCTCAACAGAGACATCTGCCGCTGCAATTCCCTTTCCTTTGAAATATGCTTCCAACACATCCCGTGCCACAGGAGCAGCCACCGCCCCGCCCTTAATCCCATGTTCAACAATAACCGCCACGGCAATTTCAGGATTTTCAGCCGGGGCAAAGGCGACAAACAGGGCATGATCACGAAATTTGTAAGGAACATCTTCATCCTTCAAATGCTGGAATTTTTTCAGACGAACAACCTGGGCCGTACCGGTTTTACCTGCAACCGTAATTCCCAGTTCACTTAACCTGGCCCGGTGCCCCGTTCCATTGCGATCTTCCACTGTCGCGACCATGCCTTGGCGAACAAGACGGAGATTACGCCCCTGCCCGGTAATCCGCGACACCACCTCCGGCTCAAAGGACTCTATTACATTGCCGTCAGGGTCGGTCACGATGTCCACAAGCCCCGGTTTGTACAGGGTACCGCCATTGGCTATCATGGCGGTCATAAATGCCAACTGTACAGGAGTCACCAGGTTAAACCCCTGCCCTATGGCGACAGACAGGGTTTCCCCTTCCTGCCATGATTGGCCGCGTTCCCTTTTCTTCCACTCGGCAGTGGGAATCAGACCTGATTTTTCATATTCCATTTCAATCTCGGTTTTACGCCCAAGTCCAAAGAGGCGAGCATATTTCGCTATCCTATCCACCCCGAGCCGCTGACCAACCTGATAGAAATAAACATCACATGATTTCGCTAAGGCCTCCTCAAGAGCAACCGCTCCATGACCGCTCCGTTTCCAGCAATGATAAGTACGGTTGCCAAACCTGTAGTGACCTGGACAATAAACAACAGATTCAGGGGTTATAACCCCTGCACTGAGTCCGGCCAGAGCCACAACCATCTTGTAGGTTGACGCCGGGGAATACTGTCCCTGAACAAGTTTGTTAATCAAGGGAAAATAAGGGCTATCCAGCATCTCCTGCCAGTCCTTATGAGAGATACCACCGATAAATTTATCTATCTCCAGGGTGGGGGCACTGGCAAGAACCAACATTCTGCCGGTATTAACCTCCACCGCAACCACTGCCCCCGCCATGGCACCGGACTCTTCATTTCGCATGGCCTTTTCCGCCGCAAGCTGCAAATCAATATCAATGGTCAACTGCAGATCATTACCGGGTAGCGGTTCTATCCCTTTCAGGTTCCTCTGCTCAAAACCCAGAGCATTAACTTCCATATAGTGTCGCCCTTTTTCTCCGCGCAGGTCTTCCTCGCGGAGCCACTCCAATCCCATCTTACCAACCAAGTCACCGCCACGATAAATCCCCGGCTCTGCTGCCTGTAGCCTTTCTCTACTAATTTGCGCAAGGTAACCAATAACATGGGAGGCAAGGTTTCCGTGATGGTAAACCCGGCGGGGAACGACCTCTATTCTGATACCGGGCAGGTTCATCCGGTTATTTTCAATATAGGCAACTTTTTCCCAGTTAATATCCTCGGCAAGACGAATCGGTATATGACCTGGGGTACCCGCCATATTGCGGATTTTTGCGATAAGATCCATCACATCAACACCGAGGATTCCTGCCACCTGCTTAATCAGATCGTCATCAAGACGATTATTTTCCCGCACCCAGACAACATTAAATGAAGGCCGGTTGGTTACAATTTCCCGCCCTTTCCTATCTGAAATAATGCCTCGCGGGGCAGCAATTTCAAGATGCCTGACCCTGTTATTCTCAGCAAGACGACTGTAATGCTCCCCATGTTGAATCTGGAGAAACCAGAGGCGGGTGATAAGAATTGCAAAGAACAGGATAATTACAAAAGCAGATAGAAATGCCCGTTTTCGAAAAAAATCAAGCTCGCCTTCATCCCGACGAACCAGATGGGTTTTACCACCGTCATTGTCCCGGAACCCGTCTGATAAACTATCAGCCCGTTTTTTATTTATTCGTTTTCTAACCAAACCTGCCAAAACTCACCCCCTGTACCGATTACCGGTACGAACCCGCACTTTGCCAGAAAATAGGGTTATTTTTCTTTTTAAATACCCTTCAAAAGAGTCAAAAAACCGTAAAAGAGGGAATGCACAAACAATTACCAAACCGGAACGGAGAAGCATTACCGGCCAGGACCAGGGAACAGGTTGCTCAGGAACAGTAAAAAGCATCACCATATAAATTAACCAGTGAATAAAGAGAAAACATACCGCAATCATAGGTATCTGATACAACGATTCCCGAACCGGCAGCCGTACGGATAAAAATTTAAGAATAAAAAAGCCCAGAATAAATAATGCCGGATACACTCCGAGAACAAGCCCTGAAAGAACATCAAAAATCATGCTCAAGGGAAAGAGAATAATCAGACTGCGAACTATATCGTGTCGATAGGCGAGATATGCCACCAGGATAAAATAAAGATCAGGTGCAGCAATCCAGAGAGGATTAATCATTAACAATGTTGTCTGCAGACCAATGAGAGCCAGACCAAGAAAGAAGAAACCAGCAACAAACATAAAACCCCGTGAACGCAAATGCCCTGAGAACAAAGAAATTATTACAAAACCCCATCCAGATGCCCTCGGACAACCTCCTGTGGAGCAACTAAAAGAGACCGAACAACCCTACCTTAAATCAACATCCCTCTCTATAATAAGCAAGTCTTCAAGGGTCAGGTAATCAACCACTGGGGTGACTTCAATATCCAAAAACATACCACGACGATTCTTAACCACCTTTGAAACCACACCCACAGGCAACCCGGTGGGAAAAATTCCACCATACCCGGCTGTTACTACAAAGTCGCCCACAACCACATCTGAGGTCTTAAGAACATAGTCAAGACGGTATAGCGATGTCCCCGTACCCCTGAGAATTCCCCGCACCCTTGATTTTTGTAAAAGTACATCAATGGCACTTGACGGTGCTATGGCAAGCAGCAACTTGGCGTAGTTGGGAGAAACTGAAAACACCTGGCCAACAACCCCGTCCCCGTTAACCACAGCCATACCCTTGCCAATTCCATCACCGGAACCACGATCAACCACAACGCTCCTGAACCAGACGGAAGGGTCTTTACCGATTATCCGGGCAGATATCATCGGCAGGTCGGCAGACTCCCTGAAATCAAGCAGTCTGCGCAGCTTGGCATTAGTGGCAAGTGCTTCCCGGTTTTTATAACACTGAAGGCGACACTTCTGTAATTCTGCCCGTAACTTTTTATTATCTTCACGAACAGATAACAGATCCCAGTAATTTTCTTTCAGGGCACTTAATGACTCTGTACCCCGGGAAAAAATTTTTTGAACAGGACCAGCAGCCTCAAAAAGCAACTCGTGTAAAGGACCAAACCTTTGACTTCCCAGAACAGAAACCAGAGCAATCAAAGCCATGGTCAACAGGAAGCCGATGAGGAAAACCACTCTCAGAGTCAATAACCGCCGTTTATTCTTTCTTTTACTCTTTTTTCTCACGGAAACCGGAATGATAAAATATTTTTAAAAATCTGCAACAAGACCCTGTCAATATCAATCAATGGCAATTTCCCGCAAAATCTCTATATTATCCAGTGCTTGACCAGAACCTAAAACAACCGACGAGAGGGGATCATCGGCAACAATAATAGGCATACCAGTTTCATCTTTAAGCAGAGAATCAAGATTTTTCAATAATCCGCCCCCGCCAGTGAGAACAATCCCCTGATCAACAATATCTGCTGCCAATTCCGGCGGAGTTACCTCAAGAGCAGTTCGGACAGCATCAACAATGATATCTACCTGTTCAGCAATTGCCGACTGAATCTCTTTGGAAGTTATAGTCAGGGTTTTGGGGATACCTGAGACCAGGTCTCTACCCTTGATTTCCATAGTGTCATAAGGCTCTTCCGATTTGACATTGCCGATGGTGGTTTTGATCAGCTCCGATGTTCTCTCACCAATGGCCAGGTTATGCTTGCGTTTTATATACTGGAGAATAGATTCATCCATTTTATCACCGGCGACCCTGACCGATTTTGCATAGACAATACCGGCAAGAGAAATAACCGCAACCTCGGTGGTTCCACCCCCGATATCAACAATCATATTAGCTGTAGGTTCAGTAATTGGCAGCCCTGCCCCTATTGCAGCGGCCATGGGTTCCTCTATCAGGTAAACCTCTCTGGCACCGGCCGACTCTGCCGATTCCCGGACAGCCCTTTTTTCCACCTGGGTTATTCCTGAAGGCACAGAGATAATAATCCTGGGATGAACCAAAGTGCGACGATTATGCACTTTATTGATAAAGTACCGTAACATGGCCTCGGTAACCTCAAAATCTGCTATAACCCCATCCCTCATCGGCCGAATAGCAGTTATATTTCCCGGTGTCTTGCCAAGCATCTCTTTGGCTTCTCTGCCCACGGCCAGAACCTTGCTGCCCCTCTTATCCTGACGAACGGCAACAACTGAAGGCTCACGTAGAACAATCCCCTTACCTTTAACATAGAGAACAGTATTTGCCGTGCCAAGATCAATAGCAAGGTCACTTGACATCCAGCCAAACAAAAAATTAAACGGAGAAAACATCCAAAACCACCTATTATAATTTATATTAGTAGCAACTAACTGTTAACATACTGTCCTTTGAGGAAAAACTGCAACTTAAACGACCACACCCACAAGGTTCAGCTTAGACCTTGCGGTTATAGCATGACAAAAAAATAAAAGCAGACACCAGCAACAGCTACCCACTTGAAACAGCGAGGAGCCATAAATATTCTGGTTGCTGAGAAATCAGTTATTGACAAATGATAACTTCTGCCCGAAAGGCATCATGTCCCCGGGAACAGAGGAGGAAAACACCGCCGGAGCCGGGACTTGGCCTCGCAACCATAGATTATACCCCTATTCCATAAATCTACGGAAAACAAGGCCATGATTGCCAGAGGTACACTTATTGAATCGGGAAGTGTACTCCTCCAAGTATCCAGCACTTCAGGCGACTTACAATCCTATGCACACCAAGCATTACAATGTGAGCAGGGTAACCCGATAAAGATAACACTGTCCTCCCTCTTAAAGGGTGTTGAAAAGGTTGCATGCAACAGTGTGAAATCATTGGAATTGTGTCCAAATGGCCCAGGGTGGTCATTCTGAGTAATTTCGGATAGTTATGTGTAACCTTTTCAACACCCTTTCTTATTCTTATTAGTGTTTATTTTGAACAATAAACTCTAGCCGACCGAGGTGTATATATACCAAAAGTAACCTGTCCTAACAAGATGTCTAAAAAAGTTTGCTCGACTTCAACTTTTATAACTTTATCTAATCCTCCACAAATCCTAGCTGCATTTACGGTTTGTTTTTGACCAATACCACTTACAAAGAAGGCTTGACTTTTTTCCATGAGTCTCTGTGCCTCCTTGTCATCATTCAGCACAAATTGCTGTGTTGCACAGCCACTTAAAAACAAAGCTAATATGGCTAAAATCGGGAATATTAATTTTTTCATTTTACTCTCCCATCGCTATTAATTATTCTTTTAAATTAAAAAACAGATTAGATGCAAAAGAATATAAGCAACTAACTGTTAACATATCGCCATTTTGGAAAAAACTACAACCTAAACGCGCCCCCCCACAAGGTTCAGCTTAGACCTTGCAGTTAAATAACATGACAAAAAAAGAAAAGCAGACACCGAAAACAAGTAACATACCAACCCTGAGAAAAATTGACAACTTGATAGAGAAAATTCCCTAAAAAAAATAACTATACACTCTGTTGAGAAATCTGATTTCACAGACCACACCGCAGAGCGGTGTTACCAGAGCGGCTGGGCGTGTTAGCGTATCCGCCGATGGTCCTCGTTACACCGCTTAAGCGGTGTAACGCCACGCATTATTTACACCTATCCTCGCATAGGATTGTGTCGAATATCCAGATGACTATACACTCTGTTGACAAAGCTTATTTTGTCTTGACAAACTTAACAAAAAAATGGTATCAGTGTCAAGTTTTCACAACTTGTTCAAATGTTGCACAAAGACATCGTGGGGGTATAGCTCAGCTGGGAGAGCGCTTGAATGGCATTCAAGAGGTCTGCGGTTCGATCCCGCATACCTCCACCAATACATATTAAAGGGTTAACTCATACGGGGTTAACCCTTTTTTTATTGCCTGCAAACAAGCTTATTTACAGAAAGTACATGTAAAATCACTGATAGCCATATCTACGGTGAGATCTTCAAGAGTAAACCTTTTTCCATATCAACACGGCAGCCACAATACTTATCTTTACTTGTAGTCCCCCGCAAAGACAGGTATAATGTCAATTCTGAAAAAACAAGTCCCACAAGCGGCATGCAAAAGCAAGTGTCGAACATAAAGCCCCCCTTAAATCGGAACCCTAAGAGAATATATAACATGAACGGAGCAGAACTTTTTATAAAAGCCCTTGAGAACGAAGGAGTTCACTATATTTTCGGTATCCCCGGTGAAGAAAACCTTGCCTTCCTTGAAGCACTCAGGAAATCCTCCATTCAGCTCGTCCTCACCCGCCATGAGCAGGCTGCCGGATTCATGGCAGCAACTTACGGCCGCTTAACCGGAAAACCCGGGGTTTGCCTGTCAACCCTGGGGCCGGGAGCGACAAACTTTGTGACCAGTATTTCCCATGCTCTGCTTGGCGGTATGCCGTGCCTGTTCATTACCGGCCAGAAACCAATAAAAAAATCAAAACAGGGACAGTTTCAGATTATTGATGTGATACGAATGATGGAGCCGATAACAAAAATGTCCCGCCAAATCATCGGGGCTGACTCTATCCCCGCTCTTGTCAGAGAGGCTTTCCGCCAGGCTGTTCAGGAAAAATCAGGCCCAGTCCACCTGGAGTTGCCCGAAGATGTTGCCGGCGAAGAGACTGAGGCTCCTCTTTTTCCGGTCACCTCCATTCACCCGCCAATTGCCCACGATGATGCCATTAATGAGGTTATCCCATTAATCCAGCAGGCAAAAAACCCTCTCCTGCTGATTGCTGCCGCTGCCAACCGACACCATACCTGCCAGTCACTTGGAGATTTTGTCGATAAAACAGGTATCCATTTTTTCTCTACCCAGATGGGCAAGGGAATAATCAACGAATACCATCCCCGCTGCCTTGGCACAGCTGCCCTTTCTGACCACGATTACCTCCACTGTGCAATTGCAAGAGCCGATGTTATTATCAATGTCGGTCATGATGTCGTTGAAAAACCACCCTTCTTTATGACCGAAAACGGCTTAAAAGTTATCCACATAAATTATTTCAGTGCTGCTATTGATCAGGTTTACTATCCACAATATGAAATAATCGGTGACATCAGCCATTCCATCAAGGATTTAAGCAAACATCTCCGGGGCGATTCTCTGGGCGGAGACGGTTATTTTGCCAAGGTCAAAGGGGAAATCAGCAGAAATGTATTCCAAAGACTTACTCCCAACTCGTTCCCCTACACTCCCCAACAACTGGTTTCGATCATCCAGCAAAGCGTCCCGGAAGATGCAATCCTCTCCCTCGACAATGGTATGTACAAAATATGGTTTGCCCGTAACTACAGGGCTTCAAGCCCGGACTCAGTTTTACTTGATAACGCTCTCGCCACCATGGGCGGAGGACTTCCTGTTGCCATTGCCGCAAAAAAAATTAATCCGGACAAAAAGGTAGTCGCCATTTGCGGTGATGGGGGCTTCATGATGAACTCCCAGGAAATAGAGACCGCCATTCGTTTGAAGTTAGACCTTATCATCCTTGTTTTACGGGACAATGGGTATGGAATGATCCGCTGGAAACAGGCCTCTATGCACCTTCCTGATTTCGGTCTTGAGTTTGGAAACCCTGATTTTCCTGCCTATGCCAGAAGCTACGGTGCCTTTGGGTACCACATAAAAACAACTGGAGAGCTCGAACAAACTCTGCGATCCTGCATGGATAAGAAAGGGATTCATCTTATAGAAGTACCTATAAACTACAGCGAAAACGAGTCCGTCCTCATAGAAGAGCTAAAGCGGAAAACCTGCCTGATCTGACAAACCTCTCCTTATAAAAACTCACAAAACAGTAAACATGCCTGTTTTTCGTCTTCCCCAAGAGATTATTTTTCCTGACCCTGATTTTGCCGATCAGGACGGCCTGCTTGCCGTAGGTGGTGATCTCTCCGAGGCCCGCCTCCTTGAAGCCTACAGGCAGGGGATTTTCCCTTGGTACTCTGGCAACGAACCGTTGCTCTGGTGGACTCCTGCCCCGCGACTGATAATTGTCCCGGAAGAATTTCACCTCCCTAAACGATTGGCGAGAACAATACGGACAAATACCTTTACGGTCACCGTTAACACCACTTTTTCAGAAGTTATCCGCCAATGCGGAGAAACCCGCCTCCGCTCAGGAGAAGGAACCTGGATAACCGATGCAATGAAAGATGCCTACAATAAAATGCACCTTCTGGGATATTGTCACTCTATTGAATGCTGGCAGGACGAGAAACTTGTTGGCGGCCTGTATGGTCTATGCCTTGACAAAGTATTTTTTGGAGAATCCATGTTTTCAACTGTGAGCAACAGCTCCAAGGTTGCCTTGGCAAAACTTGTGGAAATATGCCAAAAAAGAAACATAGTAATGATTGACTGCCAGATGACCACCCGACATTTACTTCAATTTGGGGCGAGGGAAATAACAAGAACACAGTTCAGGGAAAATCTGAACAAATTCATTAATACCATGTCACCGCGAGTATTCAGGTGACAGGAGACAGGTGTACTCCGTAGGTCGGATTAGCGGATATAACCCACAACACAAGAAAACACGATAAATTTAAAATACCGAAAAAACTAATATAACACCAGAACATAGCGTAATCCGACAGCGCAAGCGATACCGTCGGCTTACGCTAAAGCCTTTCCATTATCCAATACTTTCGTTTATTTTTTTTCATCTGTGCTTTCCATCTCTCTTGGCTTTAGGCTTTATCCGCTAACCCGACCTACGGGCTTAACAGAGGACAGAAATGGTGTTTGTTTTTGTCCCCCCTGTAACCTGTCTCCTGTAACCTGAATCATTGCTCAAGAGAGAACTCAAAAACCAGACCAGAGCGATCAAAATGCTTCAAAACCTTCTTCAATTCATACAGATTAGCAGCTGAAAAGTTAACTTCCCAGGCAGTAGGGGCAGCGGTCGCCACATTAAGAGCAACCACATCAATCATCTTGATTGACTCCGGGGCTACAGACAGAATCATAAACAGCCTGGATCTGGGGACTGCCATAAATATTATCTTCTGCAACTTGTCAACTCTGGTTTGGCGCAAATTCCAGCGAACCTCCACCGCATCTTCCCTCTGAAACTTAATCATCTGTAAACGCCGACATTCCTTCTTATGGAGTGAAAGTCCCCGCTCGCTCAGCAGCCCTATAATCCCTTTGTCAAAAGGAGTCGGACGGCAGCATGCTGAACACTTTACCACCACCGGATCAAGAGTTGACAGCTCAATACCGTTAAAAATACCGGTGGGAAGATAAAGTGTCTCCCGGCCAGCGTACAAGCCCATTTTCACCTCATACATCAACTCTATGAGCCGCACCCTGCCATCGCCTATTTTCATAAAAAGATCCTCCACCGAGTCCAGGTTGAAATAAACCAGCAGATCATCCATCTCTTTTTTTTCAATAACTTCAAAAGGCACACCATAGCGACGCATCTCCTGACGAAGAATATTTTTGCCAATCTTCCCGGAAGCAATCTCCCAACGCTGGCGGAACGCTTTGGCCAGCTCCGACCTGGCTTTTGGGGTCTGGCAGAGTTTCAAATCACCCTGCTCAAAACGAATCGGGGTATCCTGGCGGAGTATTTTTACCACATCCCCATCCTTTAGAACATGGTCATTACCATATTTCTTCTTACTAATCATCGCTCCGGTACAGGTGTGACCTATATCGGTATGAACACGAAAAGCAAAGTCAAGAACCCTGGATTTAACCGGCAGACAGATCAAGTCTCCCCGCGGGGTATAGGTATAAATTTCCTTGCGGCCACCGGCAACGATCATGTCCCGATAAGAAAGCGACTCTTCACTCCCGAAGATATCAAACATTTCCTGAATCTGTTGCACAAACCTGCTGCCACTCTTCTCGCCGCTCGTCCAGTCCCTGACCAAGCCCCGCTCGGCCCGACGCCCCATCTCTTCCGTCCTGATCTTAAACAGATACTCCCGCCCCTCGATATTGGCACGGGCATGAAGCCCCTGGTAACCGGTTGGTTTTGGGTTGGCAATAAAATCACGAAGTGTCCGGGGAACCGGAGGATATAAAATATTAATCGTACCAAGGGCACGGTAGCACTCCCCCCGTGTCTCAGCAGTGATCATTATTTCCTGGGGGTTTTCAATGTCCTTGAGTAGAATGCGATTTTTCACATCATAATATGCCCACAATCCCTTGGTTCGCAGACGAACAACCCCCACTACCCCCTCTCCATCCAGAGAACTCTGCAACCGCCCAATAATGGAAATTATTTCCGGGTCATAACGAAAACGGTTAATCTTAATCTGTAACTTGCTTCCCTGGCGGGGGAACTTATAGGCAAGGGCAAGGTTATAAAGCTCCCGCTTAACGGCAAAAAGACCAAGAATTGTTGCCAGGGGAGCATAAACATTAAGGGTTTCATCTGCTATTTTCTGTCGTTTATGGTGGGGCATTGACGAAAGGGTGCGAAGATTGTGAAGTCTATCGGCAAGTTTTACTACCATCACCTCAGGCTTGGCGGCGGCACCTGAAAAAATCTTGCGGTGAACCAACTGCTTAAACGACTGCTTACTCCCTGAATAATTAGTAACCTTGGTACATCCATCAACAATAGTTGCCACATTGGAACCAAACTTCTTGCGTACCAGCTCAGTGGTCACATATTCAACATCTTCTACAGTGTCATGGAGCAGGGCAGCAGCAAGTATTTCCCCACTGTAAATATCAAGCTCAGATGCAAGAATGCGGGCCACACTACAGGGATGCATTATATAGGCGTCCCCAGATCGCCGCCACTGATCGTCATGGGCTTCGGCGGCGAAATCAAGGGCATCCCAAAACACCTGACTCTCCTGCCCTTCACCGATAAAATCGACCATAAGCTGGCGATATTCTGTGATATTAAATCCCTTATGCCGCATTTGTCCAATTTTTTAAAATTATCAAAAGCCCTTCCCGTTGAAATAGTATATATTTATGCAATATTGGAGTATAAATGAGGCATGATATTCATGACCTGACTATGCAAAAATATGACTGAACCATTACCACAGAAATTTTGATTTTCCGACACATAAATCGTCCTGCGGATAAAAACATACCACAAGAACCCATGATCAAAAAAAAACGAAGAAAGCAACGCATTGACAAACGCCGCCCAAAGCCAGGAAATTTCCTCAAACAAAAGCAAAATAAAGATAGCAGGCAATCTCTTGATGAGAGAGTCATATCTTTTCTTGCCGGCATGGATAAACCGGCCTCCACAACCATGATTATCCATGGGTTAGGCCTACCTGATTATATCCGCAAAAGCCTTGCATCGAGTCTAAGCGAGATGGTGAGAGATGGTAAAATCACCCGGAAAAGCAAAAAGTTTATGCTCACCGGCCAGAAAAACCTCATTGAGGCTGTAATGGCTTTAACCAGCCGCGGGTTCGGGTTTGCCTCTCTTGACGGCAAAATGAATAAAGGTAAAGATATCTTTATCAAACAAAAGAATCTGGGCGGTGCCAGTCATGGCGACACCGTTTTGGTCAGAGTTGTGGATTCCGGTTCCCGGGGCAGAAGCGAAGGCATCGTAATCCTGATAAAGAAGAGAGCTGTCAAGACATTATGCGGAATTTTCAGTGAAGGTAAAAAGGGAGGATATGTTCTGCCCGATAACCCGAAGTTGCCATTTACGGTTTTCATTGGAGAGGGTAAAAACAAAAATGCTGACAGCGGTCTGGCAGTAATTGCCAGAATAGACAGCTATGGCAACGAAAACCAGGATCCGAGCGGAGAAATAATAGAGATACTCGGTGACCCGCTCACTGCCCCGGTGCAAATCCGCATGGCCACCCATCAACTTTCACTGCCGCTGGAATTTCCCCCAAAAGTAAGAGAAGAAGCAGACAAACTATCCCCCTTAACCACAGTTGAGCAGGACCGCCGGGATCTTCGCGATATAAAGCATGTCACCATTGATGGTGCCACCGCCAGGGATTTTGACGATGCGGTCTGCGTCGAGAAAACCAAAACCGGGTTCAGGCTATTTGTCTCCATTGCCGATGTCAGTCATTATGTCCAGCCCGGCTCAGCCATTGACAAGGAGGCGTACAAACGGGGTACTTCCGTGTATTTTCCCAACATGGTTCTGCCCATGCTGCCTGAGCGGCTTTCCAACGATCTGTGCAGCCTGGTTCCAGATCAGGATCGTCCCGCCTTCACAGCTATTCTTGATTTTGACAGGCAGGGAAAACAGATCAAAAGCGAGTACTGCCGTTCCATGATCAGAAGTCAGCAGCGCTTCACCTATGACACCGTTCACGAAATTCTCTACCTTAAAGACAAGGGATTACAGAGCAAACATAAAGACCTCTTACCCATGTTAAGCACGGCAGAGCAACTCTCAAACCTGCTCAGAAAACAACGGGAACAGCGGGGCAGCTTAGGCTTCACCATTCCAGAAGCTGCCATAACCATAGAGAACGATAAGATTTCTTCTATCAGTCACATTGAACGCAATCAGGCCCATCTCCTGATTGAAGATTTCATGTTAGCTGCCAATGAAGCCGTGGCGGAAACCCTTGCCCTTGCCAATCAGGATGTCCTCTATCGTATTCATGAAAAACCCGATTCTGAAAAAGTAAAAACATTCACCGAAGCGGCATCTGCCATGGGGTTAGTTCTGGCCAAGACTGAAATTGACCCGCTCTGGTTTGCCGGAGTGCTTGATGAAGTCCGTGATAAACCAGCCCAGTATGTTATCAATAACCTCCTGCTCCGCACCATGCAGCAGGCTCGTTACTCTCCTGTCAACATGGCTCATTTTGGACTGGCTGCCAGTTAC
>CAZEMY010000021.1:0-15664 GCA_964513405.1 uncultured Desulfobulbaceae bacterium | reverse complement strand
TGCCAATGTCTGCGTTTACTTTTTTTCCTCTCCCGAACATGGTTTTTTTACCCTTTTTGGCGGATAACGGCTCTGGTTAAGCGGAAATATTGTTGACTGTTCACTGGATATTCGACATAAGCTGATTCCCGTAGGTCGGATTAGCGAAAATAAGGATGAAGATAAAAAATACGGTGAAGTGAAAATAACCGAAAGGTACTGACACAGCAAGGTATAAGCGTAATCCGACAGCACGGTGAGAGTCGGATTACGCTTATACCTTGCCATTATATATTTTCTGGGTTTGCTTGCAGTCTTTTCTGTTTATCATCTTTTTGCGTTGTACACGCTAATCCGACCTACGCATCTAACCCTTTCTCTTATGTCGAATATTCAAACTGTTCAAGCTATTATTGCAGAAATTTTAATTTTTCGATAGATTAAAATATTCCCGAACACCTTTGAAGGTGCGGCGATGAAGGACGCAGGGCCCGAATTCGGCAAGAGCCTGGCGGTGTTCTTTTGTTGGGTAACCCTGGTTTTTGAGGAAATTGTACTGGGGATATTGTTTGTGGGCATCAGCCATCAGGCGATCCCGGTTGACCTTTGCGATAATGGAAGCAGCAGCAATGGAGGCTGATTTGGATTCGCCCCTGACAAGAGCTTGTTGGGGGACGGCAAGGGGAACTGTGAATTTTCCGTCAACAAGAAGGAAGTCTAATTCACCTTTTCCATCAGCAAGGCAATCTTCAACGGCTCTCTTCATAGCAAGCAGAGAGGCCTGAAGGATATTTATTTCTTCTATTTCCCGGGCAGTGCAAACACCAACACCTGTTCGGGCTGATGACCTGGTGAGACGGGAGAAAAGGGTCTCCCTGCGGGCGGGGGATAGTTTTTTAGAATCAATATACAGAGAGAACTCATCATCAGGAGAGAGAATAACAGCTCCAGCGACAACCGAACCGGCAAGGGGGCCACGACCAGCTTCGTCCACCCCGGCAACAACAGAAAAACCCTGCTGCTTTAAATTTCGTTCAAAATAAAAATTATCTGGTCTCTTTTCCAAGTTCTCAAAGAGGGTATATTGACTTTTGCTCATGGTGAATCAGGTTACAGGGGGGAATAGAAACTTAAGTGGCTATTATACATATGCCCCCTGTTACCTGACCTACCTGATACCCCGTTCTTTAATTCGTGCAGCCTTACCACGCCTTTCACGCAGATAATAAAGGCGGGACCTGCGTACACGACCTCGGGTGACGACCTCTACTTTGTCAATCCTTGGAGAATGAAGAGCAAAGGTTTTCTCCACTCCAACTCCGTGGGAAATTTTGCGAACAGTAAAAGTGGCATTCATTGTGCCGCTTTTTCTTTTCAAAACAACTCCGTGAAACACCTGAACCCGCTCTTTACTTCCCTCAATAATGCGAATATGCACCTTTACTGTATCGCCGGAACGAAACTCAGGATGGTCAAAACGCATCTGCTCCTGATCAATCTTATCCAAAATGTTCATAACACTTATTCCCTGTATTTTTCTGTGGTTAAAAAACAATAAAACAATAAAAAATAAAATTAAAAATTAAAAGAATCTCTCTGGCCTGCCAAACGGTCAAGTATAATAGATACCGCTGAGCGGACAGAAAGATGATTATACTCTCCGCCGCCGGTAATCGGTGGTAGAATTGTATCTACTAGGTCAAAAACTTCAGGAGCCAGTCCCCAAGCTGTACCGAATAAAAGAAGAGCCGCTTCCTGTTTTTCCAGATCCCTGTGCATGGCACTGTAACTTGTGGTCTTGCTCTTATCCCAGTTTCTTGCACAGGTTGCAACCACTCTCATCTTATCTGGCCATTTGCTCTTGACATTGTCAATAACCTCGTCAATGGTATTGGCAATTCGGATAAGAGAAAGAGCTTCACCCCTGTCCGTGTTGACTCGTTTGCCATATCCTTCGCACCAGTGATCGATGATTTTTCTGCTTAACTCCTGCTGTTTTGCAAACGGAGTAACGATCCAGTAGGTATCCACTCCAAATGAGCAACATGCCCTGGCAATATCATGGATGTCAAGGTTGGTTACCGCAGAGCCAATTGTTTCGCCATTACGGTTTATAACTGGTGCATGGACCAGAGCAACATCAAGACGCAGTTTCATCTTTTTTCAAACTAAAATCTTTCTGGCCGACACTTGTTTGCATTTCCTTAAGCAGTCCGGCTTGGGCAAGGATTTTTAACTGCTTCCTGTTGAAAACAACACTTTTAAGCAACTCCGGTCGTCTCTTTAGAGTCACCTTGACTGATTCGATAAAACGATATTTTTCAATTTCCCCATGGTTACCATTCAACAACTGCTCTGGAACCTTTGCCCCGCAAAAATCTCTTGGTCGGGTATACTGGGGATGCTTGAGCAGACCATGGCGGAAAGTGTCATTTGCAGCCGATTCGGAGCAACCCAGCACTCCGTCCCGTAATCTGGTTACAGCATCAATAATAACCATAGCCGCTAACTCGCCACCGGTGAGTATATAGTCACCAATGGACATTTCCTCATCCACCGATTGCAGGCTGAACCGCTCATCTACCCCTTCGTAGCGTCCACAGACAAGAATTAAACGCTCAAAGCCAGCAAGACGGGCAGCAACCGGCTGGGAAAAAACTTTGCCCCTTGGGGAAAGAAGGATTACCCTGCCTTTTACTCCGTCACCCTGGACAGATTTGAGGCAATCCGTAAGCGGTTCCGGTTTCATGACCATCCCCTCACCACCGCCAAAAGGACGATCATCGGTCGTCCTGTGCCGGTCATGGGTATAATCCCGAATATTATGAAGATTAACCCCTATCTGCCCCGCCGATAAAGCACGGCTGATAATCCCCTCTTTAAGGGGAGAATTAAACAGCTCCGGAAATATTGTCAGGATATCAAATTGGAGGCAATTCATCTGTTGATATCTAATAATCCGGGTGGCAAATCGACAATGATACGATCTTCTTCCATAGTGACTATAAAATCAGATACAGGTGGGATTAAAACTTCCCGCCCCTGACAATTTAAAACAAGAAGTTCCTGGCTGCCAGCTTCAAGGATACGATCAACAATACCTATTAAGTTACCATTTGTGTCGATTATCTGTTTACCGATCAACTCGTAAAGGTAAAATTCATCATCAGGTAGTTTGGGTAAATCGCACTCCTGAACAAAAACAAAAAAACCGGCAAACTGTTCAGCCCTGTTTCTGTCCGCACACAAATCCAGCCTAACTATAACCTGCTTGCCCTGAACTCTGGCTTTTTCCACCCGGGATGATAAAAAGTTCTTCGTTTCCTGTTCATCCCTGGCAAGATGCAATGACGGGTAATGGGCAATAAACGAGTCAGGGTCGCCTGAAAACGGAAATATCTTGACCTCACCCCGCAAACCATGCGGCTTGGTAATCTTACCAATCAGTATAAATCCAGGAACACTCTTTTTAGAACCAACCATCCCTTATTCAACAATTTCCAGCCTTGAGCGTTTGTTAAAACGAGCAGCCGACATGGACAGCACAACCCTCATGGCTCTTGCTGTTCGCCCCTGCTTGCCGATAACCTTGCCAAGATCACCTTTGGCAACACTCAGCTCAACTGTAAAGGAATCATCATCTTCCTTTATCTGAACGACGACTGCCTCTGGTTGATCAACGAGTTGCTCAGCAATAAAAGATATCAGCTCTTTCAATTACGCTGCCTCTGCTGTTGCCTGGGATGCAGCTTTTTTGATCAGGCTTTTAACGGTGGTGGTTGGCTGGGCACCCTTGTTAAGCCAATTGTCCAACTTGTCGTGATCAATATTGATCACTGCCGGCTCTTGCATTGGATTGTAGGTGCCGATTATCTCAAGAAATTTCCCATCTCTTGGTGCATGACTGTCTGCAACCACTATCCGGTAAAAAGGTTGTTTTTTCCGACCTTTTCTTGTCAAACGAATATGTACTGCCATTGTTTACCTTCTCCTTAAAATCCTTAAATGTTCCGAAATACTATGGAATAAAATCTTTCCCTAAATAAAAAAATAAAAAAATCAACGCACAAGTCCTTTGGGAAGTTTACGCCGTTTGCCCCGCCGTAGAACTGATTTGCCCCGCATCTTTTTCATCATCTTCAACATCATTGTATAGCTTTTCAGCATCCTGTTAACATCGGCAACCGCTGTTCCTGACCCGTTGGCAATCCTTTTGCGTCTTGAGGCATTGATAATTTTATAATTTTTCCTTTCCTTTTTGGTCATGGAACGGATAATAGCCTCGGTCTTTCCCAGTTCTTTTACATCGGGTTTGGGGGCATCTTTAAGTTGCTTGAGCTTGTTCATTCCCGGGACCATATCGAGAATCTGCTCAAGATTGCCCATTTTCTTTATCTGTTGAATCTGGTCGAGGAAATCATCCAAGCTAAAGGCATTTCTCTGAATCTTTTGAGCAAGAATCTTTGCCTTTTTCTCATCAATAACCTTTTCAGCTTTTTCAACCAGGGAAAGTACATCACCCATGCCAAGGATTCGCGAGGCGGCACGATCAGGATGAAATACCTCCAGAGCATCAAGACCTTCACCAACCCCGACAAACTTTATAGGCTTACCGGTTACCTTCTTAACAGACAGAGCCGCACCACCACGGGCATCACCTTCCATCTTGGTGAGGATGACTCCGGTTATCTCCAGGTCACTGTTAAACTTTTTCGCAACAGTAACCGCATCCTGACCGGTCATCGCATCAGCGACAAACAATACCTCGGATAGATGAACCGCTGTGGAAATATTACGAAGCTCGGCCATCAGCTCTTCATCAACATGAAGCCGACCGGCAGTATCTATTATAACTGTATCGTGATCGTCTCTTTGTGCCTCTGCCATTGCCATACGGGCAATATCAACCGGTTTCTGGGCAGTTGTGGAGGCAAACACCGGCACTCCGACCTGATCGGCAAGAATGGTAAGCTGCTCTATGGCCGCCGGGCGATAAATATCAGCAGGAACAAGAAAGGGTTTGCGTCCCTGCTCTTTAAGATGCCGTGCCAGCTTGGCAGCAGTGGTGGTTTTACCCGAACCCTGCAAACCAGCCAACATAATGGTAACCGGTTGGCGGCCGTCTAAGCGAATTCCTTCAGCCTCGCTACCGAGAAGCTCCACCAGCTCATCATTAACAACCTTCACTACCTGCTGCCCCGGAGCAATACTGGTCAAGACATCCTGACCAATAGCTTTTTCGGTAACAGAGGCTATGAAATCCTTGACTACGGTGAAGTTTACATCAGCTTCAAACATGGCCATACGAACTTCACGCATGGCCTCTCTGATGTTTTCTTCCGTAAGGACTCCATGACCACGGAGTTTCTTAAAGGAATTTCCTAAGCGATCTGTAAGGTTGTCAAACATAATCTGTATGTTGTTACGGGCTGAAAAGAGAGTATATTATATACATAAAACCGTGCGAACCATTTTTTTTACTCTAAACCGTCAGACCTGTCAAGTGCGAAGAGCAGAGATTATGGTTTTTATCCACTATTAAGCTGTATACACCGTGGGATGAGCAGTCTGTATAGGCTATGGCAATGTAACCGTTCGACGGAGCCTACGATCTAAGTCTACGCTGTTTCCTTGCTCATATGTGAGCATACATTGTGGATAAGGAGAGGGAGCAAGCTTGGGGTAATAGTTTTAATATTTAAGAGGGCGTAGTTTTGCACTGATTTCTCACCTGCCCGAATATTACATCGATTTAACCTTTTTTTCGGGGTATCCAGAAGGTTAACCGTTTAATCATGACTTGTGGGTAGTAAGGTGAGTGGTAAAAGATAATTAAATGATTTAGATTATCTTAATTAAGAAGAAAAAATATTGTATAATAGTCTGATAAGTAATACGATTACGGGCAATCTGTGCCTGAAACAGGCGCAGATTGGCTTTACATGTAATAATTACTAATATGTGTATGTTTTTCCCGCCCGCAGGGCATCATGTTCTAAGTAACATGTAAAAACTCTTTAAAGATTAAGGTCAACTATTAGCCAGGTAAGGCGAAGGAGAGTATCAGTGAAAAAAATGGTATTGGCAGCCATACTTTTGTGTTGGGCAGGGTGTCTGGGTATTGCCCAGGCTGAGAAAACCTACCATGTCTCAGTCAATCAGTTTGTTGAGCATCCTGCCCTTGACGCGGTTCTAAAGGGGTTGCAGGATGGTTTGAATGAGCAGGGACTTACAGTAGAGTATAAAATTCATAATGCTCAGGCGAATATGGGTACTGCTACTCAGATCGCCAAGCAAATGATAGGAGAAAAGCCAGACCTCTTAATCGCCATTGCTACTCCTTCAGCCCAGGCATCTGCCCAGGCTGTCAGCAGAGTTCCTGATCGTCTGAAGCGGCCTCTTATTTTCAGTGCAGTTACCGATCCTGTTGCTGCCGGGCTGGTTAAAGACCTGCAATCCCCAGGCGGCGACATAACTGGTGTTTCTGACCAGTTGCCCATAAAAGAACACATGGGCATGGTTCTTGCTTTTTTGCCGGACCTGAAGCGGCTTGGAGTGCTTTATAACGGGGGGGAGGCTAACTCCAAAGCCACGATTGCTGTTATCCGTGAATTAGGCGGCACCATGGGTTTTGAAGTTGTGGAGGCGACTGCCTCAAGAACTGCTGATGTTTTTCAAGCTGCCCAAAGTCTGGCTGGCAGGGTAGATGCGGTTTTTATCCCAACGGATAACACAATTATTGCGGCCCTTGAGTCGGTTATAAAGGTTGGTATTGATCGTAGAATGCCGGTTTTTGCTGCTGATGTTGACTCTGTGAAAAGAGGTGCTGTTGCAGCCATGGGTTTTGACTACTATAAGCATGGTGTGCAAACTGGTATCATGGCGGCAAGAGTACTAAGAGGAGAAAAACCTGCTGACATCCCGGTTGAGTTCCAGGAGGAGCTTGAGTTGCATATAAACATGAAGTTTGCAGATAAAATGGGAGTGGTTCCACCTGAGGAACAGCTTAAAAAGGCAAACCAGGTGTATAGGTAAAGAGTATGACCTACTATGCAGCAATAGGAGCCGTTGAGCAGGGTCTTGTTTACGGAATAATGGTGATCGGGGTCTACCTTACCTTTCGTATTCTTGACTTTCCCGATTTGACAGTTGATGGCAGTCTGCCACTTGGAGCTGCCATATCAGCGGTGGCAATTACCAGCGGTATCAACCCTTATCTTTCTTTGCTCTTTGCCGTTATGGGTGGTTTTTTAGCTGGCATGGTAACTGCGATTTTAAATACCAAGTTTAAAATCCTCCACCTGCTGGCATCTATTCTGACCATGATTGCTCTTTACTCCATCAATATCAGGATTATGTCTGGGCCCAATGTTGCTCTGCTCGGCACTGATACCGTCTTTGATGCGGTTACAGCCCTTGGCGTTCCCTCCCATTATTCAAGCCTGCTGGTTTTTGCTGTGTTCTCCATATGCTCTTTGGCTCTGTTGGTATGGTTTCTTTCCACAGAACTTGGGCAAGCGATGCTGGCAACAGGTGATAATCCTAAGATGGTTACCAGTCTTGGGGTAAACACCCATGCCATGATTATTCTTGGAGTGGGGATGTCCAATGGTCTTGTTGCTCTCAGCGGAGCACTGGTTGCCCAGAATCAGGGAGCAGCGGATGTGGGTATGGGGATTGGAACCATTATTGCCGGGTTGGCTTCGGTTATAATCGGGGAAACGGTTTTTGGCTCAAGGTCAATTTTAAGAGCATTTATTGCCGCTTTGCTTGGCTCAATTATTTATCGACTGGCAATTGCTTTTGCCCTTGGCCTGGAAATAGGCGATTTTTCTTTTAACCCCAGTGATTTGAACCTGATAACTGCACTTATAGTTGTTGCTGCCCTTATTTTCCCAAACATTAAAAGCAGGTTGATAAGACATTGATTACTCTTAAGAGTTGTTTTAAATATTTCCACAAGGGAAGCGTAAACGAGGTCTTTGCCTTAAATGACATAAACCTTCATATTGACGAAGGCGATTTCGTCACCGTTATTGGTTCAAACGGGGCGGGTAAGTCAACTCTCCTGAACTGTATAGCTGGATGTTTTTTCCTGGACAGCGGTACCATATTGATTGAAAACCAAGATGTTACAAAATGGCCTGAATACAAACGGGCCAGGTATATTTCCAGAGTGTTTCAGGATCCGCTGCTTGGTACTTGTCCGTCAGCAACAATTGAACAGAACCTTGCCCTTGCCTTAAAAAGAGGTAAATGGAGAGGGTTGAGACGGGGGGTAAAGGATATTGATAGGGCAATGTTTAGAGAACGGTTAAAGGGATTAAAACTTGGTTTGGAAAACAGACTTCTTGACAGGGTTGGCCTGTTGTCTGGTGGGCAGCGACAGGCTTTAACCATGATGATGGCCACTATTGTCCGCCCGGAAGTTCTTCTTCTCGATGAGCATATCGCAGCCCTTGACCCCAAAACAGCCCACCAGATTCTCGTTTTGACCCGTGAAGTTGTCGAAAACCAGAAACTTGCCACTCTGATGATTACCCATAACATGAAACACGCCATTGAATTTGGTAATCGCTTGATAATGCTTCATCAGGGGAGGATAATTGTGGATATCAAGGGTAGGGAGAAACAGGGATTGAGTGTTGAAGACCTTGTCCGTCTTTTTTATGAATCAGGAGGTGAAGAGATGGTTGCTGATACTGTTCTTCTATCGTAACTTTATTATCTGAAAGACAAAGGAGGAAAAAATGCCATATGTGAACATAAGGGTTGCCGGTAAACTGAAAAGGAAACAGAAAGAAAAAATAGTTGCCGGTGTAACCGAGGTTATTGCCAGAGAGGCTGGCAAGCCCAAAGAGTCTATTTTAATTTTTATTGACGAAGAGAGTCGGGAAAACATCAGTAAGGGTGGTGTTCTGCTTGATAGCAAATAGTTATGATTGACGATAAAATTGCAGCCGAGGTAAAAGAGCTGCGAACTCTTATTGCCGGGCATGACCACCGTTATTATGTCCTTGATGATCCGCTGATTGCCGATGTTGAGTATGACAGGTTGTTTAAACGGCTGTTGGAGCTTGAGGAGAAATATCCGGAGCTTGCCGTTGCCGATTCGCCAACTCTGCGGGTTGGCGGGGCTGTGCTGTCCGGCTTTGCCGAGGTGGTTCATCATAATGCCATGCTCAGTCTCGATAATGTTTTTTCTGAGACAGAGCTGGCAGAGTTTGAGCAGAGAGCTTTTCGTTATCTTAATACCGATACCGGATTTGCCTGGCTGGCCGAGCCTAAGTTAGATGGTCTGGCAGTGGAACTTGTCTATGAGGATGGCCGGTTTATACTTGGCTCGACCCGTGGAGATGGTCTGGTCGGGGAAGATATTACCGCCGGGCTGCAAACAATCCGTTCCATCCCCTTACGGTTACGGACGGATGAAAAGGGCAGGGGGATCCCGGAGCGGCTCGTGGTGCGGGGTGAGGTGTTTATGGATCGTCAGGGGTTCGCCGACCTGAACCGCCGTCGGGCTGAGGCGGGGGAACCTCTTTTTGCCAATCCCCGTAATGCGGCTGCCGGTTCCCTGCGTCAGCTTGACCCCAAAATAACGGCAGATCGGCCGCTTCGTTTTTTTGCCTATGGGGTGGCAGATACCAGGGGTGCTGGTTGCAGTCGTCAGAGTGAGTTGTTTCCCCTGCTTGCCGGGCTGGGGTTTGCTGTCAATGATCTGGTTCACCTGTGCTGTGACATATCTGAAGTCGCAAGCCGCTATAGGCAGTTAGAGGAGATTCGCAACTCCCTTGACTACGATATCGACGGCATGGTCATAAAGTTAGATTGCTTTTCTCTTCAGGAGCGGCTTGGTAACACGGCAAGGGCACCGAGGTGGGCTGTTGCCTGGAAATTTCCGGCCGTTCAGGCAACTACGGTTATAAAAGGGGTTGATTTCCAGGTGGGCAGAACAGGAGCGGTTACGCCGGTGGCTATTCTTGAGCCGGTATCTGTTGATGGTGCGGTTGTTGGCCGGGCAACTCTGCACAATCAGGGCGAGATAGAGCGAAAAGACCTGCGGATTGGTGATACCGTTCTTATCCAGAGAGCCGGTGATGTGATCCCTGAGGTGGTAAAACCGATTGTTACAAAACGAAACGGCGGGGAAAAGGTTATTGTCTTTCCTTTAAACTGTCCTGAATGTGGCCAGGAATTGAAAAAAAAAGCTGGCGAAGCGGTCATTCGTTGCGATAATTCCAGTTGTCCTGCTTTGCGACTACAGAATTTGATTTACTTTGCTGGAAAAAGCGGTCTTGATATAGAAGGGCTTGGCAAAAAAAATATGGAACAGCTTGTTGGTGCCGGGTTGTTTTCTGACCTGCCTGATATTTTCAGGCTTGACAGGGAAACACTTGCCGCCCTTGATGGCTGGGGGGATAAATCAGCGGAAAATGTTATCGCTGCCCTTGAAAATGTTAAAAAAATTCCTTTCTCCAGGTTTATTGCCGCTCTTGGGATCAGGTTTGTCGGTGAGGTTACAGCCTCTGCCCTTGCCTCTTATTTTGGCAGTATTAATGAACTGTTAACTGTTAGTGGAGATGAAGAAAAACTGTGCCAATGTCACGGGATTGGTGAGCAGGCGGCAAAAAGCCTGGCTACTTATTTTTCCGACCCTGCCACCCGGGAGATGCTGGCTGCTCTTGAGGAGGAGGGTGTTGAAATTATACCTGAAACTGTTGAGAGCAAACCGCTCTCCAAGCAGGTTTTTCTTTTCACTGGTTCCCTGCAATTAATGGGACGAAGTGAAGCAAAGCAGTTGGTAAAGGATTTTGGGGGGCAGGTGGTTTCAGGGCTGAGTAATCGGGTTACCCACTTGGTTGCCGGGAAAAAACCGGGTAGTAAGTTGAAAAAAGCAGAGGAACGGGGCATAATCATTCTAAGTGAAGAGGAATTTAGAGCTTTGCTTGCCTAGGAGCCTGTCCGAGAATGCATTTTTCCCCATCTCTGCGTTATTTCCAAAAAAATATGCTCGCAGGTAAGCGTAGACTCCGATATCACCTATATGGCTGTGCTATTTTTTTAAAAATGCCTTGACCTGAGAAAAAATGCCTATTCTCGGACAAGCTCCTAGACAGGGTGGTGAGAATGAATATGGGTGAAAAATGTGTAAGGGTCATTGTTCATGGCCGGGTGCAGGGAGTCTTTTTTCGTGACTTTACCTGTCGGGAAGCAAAAAAGCTGTCTTTGCTTGGCTGGGTGCGAAATTGTTCGGACGGAACAGTGGAATGTGCTCTGGAAGGCGGCTCAAAAGATATTGAGAAAATGATTGATTGGCTGCACAATGGATCTCCGATGGCGGTAGTTGAGAAGGTTAATATTATAGAAGAAATGGCGAAACAGGGGCTTTCTAATTTTGAGGTCAGGTATGCTTGAAGAAAAAAATACTGTTAGATTGCCCGTTGCTCGTCCGGCTGGTCACCTTTATTGTCCTGCCTGTGGTAACAGCCAGGAGTTTGTGGAGCAGGCATTGGATGTGATTGTAACCACCCGTTATCACCAGAATCTGGACGGTAGTTTTATTCCGGAAGAAAACAATACTGAAATACTTGGTGAAGTTTTTTTATTATGCGGGAAATGCGGGTCGAATATGACGAAATATCACGGTCATTTTCTGGAGATGGTTTTTTAAAATTAAGATTTTTTTATGGTACCGGGCTATCTTTACGGGGATTATTACCGCTGGTCAGTATAGGACAGGATAGGATAAAAAAATAATAAATAAAAAAAAGGAAGACCACCGAGGTAGTCTTCCTTTTTTATAAAGCCTATGTAAAGTTTAAACAGAAAAACAAGTAACTTGTTTTCTGTTTAAGGTCGTTCTGTTCTATACACAACCGGTCGGTTTTGGCAGGCCAGCCATTTTACAGGCACCTTTACCTGGTCCGGATGGGAACAGCTCATAAATTCGTTTCAGCGGGTATCCAGTGGTTTTGGAGAGAATACGAACCATGGGAGCGATACCATTTTTCTTGTAATAATCCTTGAGAGCATCGAGCACTTTCTGATGTTCGTCTGTGATCTCGGGAATACCCTCGACACCTTTGACATAGTCGACCCAGTCTTCATTCCACTCGTCACCATTGAGCAGGAATCCGTCTTCATCTACTTCATAGGTGTTACCTTTATGTTCAATTGTCGGCATGTTTTATCCTCCTTGGATAAATGATATGGGTTGAAAATTGTACTCTGTTTTTAAATTCATAATTTTTTTACTATAAGAGTGGTGGTTTGTCAAGCATGGCGGTCTTTTTTCTTGAATGATCGGTCAGTCATTTATTTTCACCATGGTACTTTTTATTTTTCACTGGCAACTTATGCAAAAATTGAACATAATGGCAGGTTTTGAAAACGGTAAATTTGGGGTTTGACGCTGTTTGCTGTAATATGCGGTTTTTGGGTTTTGTCTATTTTTGTTTATACCTGCGGCACGATTGAGGTTTGCAGGAGAATGTTTTTATTTTTTTGGAGCCAGGGATTATGTTGAGATTTATACGAGACCGTGCCCAGTCAGTTTTTATTCAGGCTATAGTGGTTGTTATTGCATTGGTGTTTGTTTTCTGGGGGGTTGGCCCCAATATATTCGGTGACCGAAATGTTGCTGCCAAGGTTAATGGTGTGGAAATTCATCTCCAGGAATATCATAAGGCTTATGACCAGGCTGTGGACAGATATCAGCAGCAGTTTGGCGGTCAGGTTCCACCTGGTTTTCTGGATGGAATCAATCTCAGGGGACAGGTTGTCAACCAGCTTATCCAGGCCGAGCTTATTCGCCAGGGAGCAATGAAAAAGGGAATTATGGTTGACGAGGATGTCATCCGGCAGCAAGTTCATAGTATGGAAGTGTTCCAGGAGGATGGCAGCTTTAGCCTTGATCTTTATAAAACTGTATTGACCCAGAACAGGCTGACCCCGCTTGCCTTTGAGGCTGGTATCAGGGATGACATGCTACTTGGCTTGGTCGCTGAAGGGGTTTCGTCCTTTGCTTTTCTTCCCGGAACAGAACTTGAAAAATGGTTGTCATTTCTTGGGGAAGAAATCAAGATCGCGGCGTTGTCTCTCGCCAGCCATGAGTTTGAAGATGCTGTGGTTGTTGAGGAAGAATCATTGGCTGCCTGGTTTGAACAGCGGAAAATGAACTACGCTTCAGAGAGTAAAATTAGTTTGAAATACCTTTTCTTCCCGTTTACTGATGACATTGACAAGGTTGAGGTTACGGAGGAAGAGCTTGAGAAACTGTTTGCTGAAAAAAAGGATGAATTCTCCACCCCGGAACAACGACGAGCCCGCCATATCCTGATCAAGGTCGATGAAGGTGATGATCAGGAGACTGTCGGTATCAGGGAAAAACGGGCGGCGGAAATTTTGGCTATGGCCTTGGAAGGTGATGATTTTGCTGATCTTGCCAGCCGCTACTCTGAAGGACCCAGTAAAGACCAGGGCGGTGATCTTGGCTTTTTTAGAAAGGGACAGATGGTGGCCCCTTTTGACGAGGCTGTGTTTTCCATGGAGGCCGGGGGTGTTAGTGGGGTCGTTCGTACTTCTTTTGGTTTTCATGTGATTAAGTTAGAGGAAATTATACCTGCCAGTACCCGCTCTTTTACAGAAGTCAGGGATGAGCTGGCAGACATCTTGCGGATAGAGGAAGTTAAGGGAATAACTTTTAAAAGGGGTGTTGCCGCTTATGAAGAAATTATGCGGGCCGGTTCTCTTGATAATTATCGCAACCAGGGTGGCAGGGAAGTGGCAGTGACCGATTTATTTTCCCGTTCCGATCCGCCCGAGGGCATTACTGCTGACCAGGATTTCCTGGCAGCTGCTTTTAAGTTAAGCAAGGGAGAGCTTAGTTCATTAATTGAGTTAGGTAAAGGATATGCGGTGATTTTTGTCCAGGATACTAAATCTCCCCAGGTCCCTGATCTTGCATCTGTAAGAGAGCAGGTCATCAAAGATTATCGCCGGGAACAAGCGGTTGAGCTGGCAAGAGAAGCTGCAGGTGCAGATCTATTACTGGCCCGTGAAGCCGGGGTGCTTAGGGGTGATTCTGTTTTGGAGTCGGACTATATAAAAAGAAGTGCACCCCAGGCTGCCAATATGCCTGGACAGATGATAGCCGAGGCCTTTGACTTGCCGCCGGGACAGAACTTTCCTGATAAACCGGTGGAAATAGCAAACATGTTCTATATTTATGAAGTTCGTGATCGTCGTCATAATCCCGAGGCTTTTACGGACATGGAAAAAGAGCAGCTTGGTTATCAGCTGCTGGAAATAAAGAAAGACCGGATCATAGATAACTGGCTGAGCGGGTTGCAGGCAGAGGCTAAAATATGGATTAATGATCAGGCGTTGAATTAAATTTTACAGGGTCGTGGGTATTACCGCTTACAGACAGGTTAGAGGTTAGGCAGATTATGAATTTTTTGTATCTTTCACCGGAATTTCCCCCCAATTATGCTAATTTTATTATTGGGCTTGCAGAACACGGGGTTTCTGTGTGGGCACTGGGAGAGACCGATTTTTACAGTATGCCGCCCCGGTTGCGGCAGGCTATGAGTTATTACCAGCAAACTGATTTTGGTTCAATTGCAGCCGTGGACAACGCATTGTCAGAACTTGTCAAGGCCAAGGCCGACATGGGGGCCGATGATGGTTTTGATGTTGTTGAGTCTCACAATGAAATATGGTTAGACATAGAAGCACGAATCAATGAGAGGTTAAATATATCTGGTATCCGTCCTGGTGATCTTAAGCGATTGAAAAAAAAGTCGGCCATGAAGGAAATCTTTGCCGGACTTGGCCTGAGTGTTGCCAGGGGAGAGTTGCTAACCAGCACGAGTCATGGACTTGCCCTTGGGAAAGAAATAGGTTTTCCCTTGATTCTCAAACCAAATGAAGGTGTAGGGGCGGCATCCATTCATAAGGTGACAGATCAGAATCAGCTTGGCGGGTTATTACCTGCTTTGAGCGAAGAGTATGTCATGGAGGAGTTCATTGACGGCACTATTGTGAGCTATGATGGGCTGGTTGACCGGGACGGCAACATATTATTTGAAAATTCCCTTACCTATGGGGCCGGGGTGCTTGAGTATGTTCACGGTAAAGACACTTTTTTCTATACTGAAAGGCATCCCCCTATCGCCTTGTGTGCCATCGGCAGGCGGTTGGTGGAGACTTTTGCCATTCGCCGGAAGTTCTTTCACTTTGAGTTTTTTGTCAAAGATGGTGAATATATAGCCATTGAAATTAACTGTCGTCCGCCGGGGGGAGCAATTCTTGATATGATTAATTACAGCATTGATGATAACCTTTATGCGGCTTATGCCCGGATGATTACATTTCAGAAAGAGCCAGCCATCAAAGATTATAAAAAATATTACTGTGCCTATGTCGGCCGCCGGGATCGGGATTATCTTTATTCCCATGCAGAGCTGGTTATACGCTTAGGCAATGACCTGGTCGAGTATGAGGAGAACCCGCCTATTTTCCAGGAGGCCATGAGCCGTTACCGGTATATCATTCGTTCTCAGGATAAAGATCAACTGTTGGCCATGGCAGGAGATATTCAGCAGCAATATTCAAACATTTAAGAGGTCGTCGTTTTGCACTGATTTCTAACCAGCCCGAATATTTACCAGCAGCAACGATG
>CAZEMY010000020.1:0-15951 GCA_964513405.1 uncultured Desulfobulbaceae bacterium | reverse complement strand
ACCAGGGCAGGGATATTGTCCAAGGTAAATATCCTGGCCTGAAGGGCATCATCATTGCCAAATGGTCTGCCCTCTGCCTTTGCTATGAATACTGTTGAGGATGTGTGCTGGCGGGGGTCGCGGTCAGGGGCGGAGTAGGTGTGAAATTGCCTGAGTAGTTCAATAGTTAAACCGGTTTCTTCCTGTGCTTCCCGAACAGCAGCCTGTTCAAAAGACTCTCCATAATCAACAAAACCGCCGGGAAGTGCCCAGCCATGGGGAGAGTTTTTCCGTTCAATAAGGACTATTCCACCACCCAACTCAATAACTATATCCACAGTTGGAGTCGGGTTTTTGTATATCGTTATTTTTGTACCACATTCAGGGCATTGCATGATTTTCAGGGTTTCAGTTTCTGGTTGCGAATGGGAAAATTTGTCTTCTGTTATCTTTTCTAAGAAAAACATAGAGACCTTATCTCCTGCCAACAGTTGACCGTGGGCAGATTGTGGCGGTTAAGATTCCAGGGCTGGTTAAAAACAAAAGGGTTGATGTCTGCCCTGTCCAGCATGGTACAGGTTTCTGCCCGGTCATCAATGAAATGGGTCAGGTTGTGTTGTTTGATATGGCGAATTTTATCGTCATGTTCTCCGCTGGCAACGACCCTTATGCGGGAACATATTTTTTGCTCCATAACTGTTTCCAACCATTGATTTACCGGTTTTGCCTCCTTTCTCGCTGTTACCACGGTTAACTGTCCCCGCTTGCTGAATTCGCTTAATACTTCAACCGCACCGGGCATGGGTTTGAGTCCGACCGCGACCGGGTCAAGTTGTATCTCCATGAAGATTTCCTCGATGATTTTTTGCTCAAGAGAAAGGCATTGTTCTACTTCAAAACTGGTTATTTCTTCAATCCTGATGTCGCAAATATTATAATTATAACAGGCAAGCCGCAAAAATGCATCTGCTGTGTCTGCAATTACTCCGTCAAAATCAAAACCAAGCCGGGACGGGGCTATCCGGTTACTGTCACTGGAGGTGGAAGCAGATGTTCTCAGCATTTTATGTCTCGGATGTAAATATTCTTGTTGTTGTTGAGTTGTATGGCGTAAGTTATTTAATTCCCCTTCCTAAATGAATGAGCGGATAGCATAACATTCCGGGAACCGTATAGAGATCAAAAAAATCAAAAAAAATCATTGTCAAGAATCAGTGCAGCAAGGGAAAGCATGCCGATAAGCTCTCTGTTCTCTTCCACCGGTGCTCTTCTGATACCTGCATTAAACATCAACCTTGCAACATAACGAATATCCATTTCCGCTGGTATGGTAATCACCGGTTTGGTCATGATTTCGTAAACATTTACATCCTCTGGCGAGCGGCCGGGGACTATTACCCCTTTAACAAAATCCTGAACAACCACAGTTCCCCAGGCATCATCCTGATGTCGTTTATTCACCATCAGTAAGGAAATGTTTTCAGAACGCATTAATGCTGCTGCTTCTCTTGCAGTGGCCATGCCGTCAATGGTCACAAGCCCCTTACGCATTACATCTTTTGCCCTGATAACCATATGTGTGCTTTCTGTATCCATGGAGTTTCTCCTTAAAAATAGCTTTGTCTGACTTCCTGTTTGAATTTTTCCATCTGGCTTTCAAGGCCAATGACATTTTCCACCGGCAAAACAAAGGCTATACCGGTTCCTGGTTTATGAAATTCTCCGGCTTCTCTAATGGCCTCTAAGATCTTGTGTACTGCATGTTCTTCGACAAGAAACATGATAATATCAGTTTGAGCCTCTAGGGAAAGGCCAAAAAAAGTATGTGCTTCTCTTAATCCGGTTCCCCGGGCAGGGATAATCGTTGCTCCGGTTGCCCCTGCCTCTTTGGCGGAATCGACTACCTTGTCTGTGTAATCAGGTTTCACCGAAGATAAAATCATTTTAAAACGCATTGCTCCTCTCCAATTTTTATTATATATTTTTACTGCGTTTGCTTTTTGTGCGTCGCTGACCAAGCCAGTGCATGATCTGTGCATACCCCAGCACAGCTATTATGGGGGCAAGGCTGGCAAAGGCTATTAAGCCAAATCCATCCAGAGCCGGATTCCTGCCCGGAACAGTACTTGCCAGCCCAAGACCAAGGGCGGCAACAATGGGTACGGTAACCGTAGATGTCGTTACCCCGCCGGAGTCATAGGCAAGGGGGATAATACTTCTCGGAGCAAAGATAGTCTGGATAATAACTATCATATAGCCGATAAGAATATAGATATACAGCGGGGTTCCGCTGATAATCCGATAGGTACCAAGGCTTATTCCTACGGCAACTCCGATGGCGACGGTGATTCTAAGCCCCCACTGGCTGATGGTTCCGGCTGATGATTCACTGGCTTTGTAGGCAACAGCAATAAGAGATGGCTCGGCAATGGTTGTTGCAAAACCGATCATCGCTGCAAAAAGATATATCCAGCCATATTTTGTCCAGTCAACTTCGTTGACAACCGCACCAACTCCGTAAATAAATTCCGGGTCTGAAAGCTGGGTAGCCATTATATTACCAAGCGGAAAAAGAGCCTTTTCCAGTCCCGTCAGAAACATGGTAAGACCGAGAACCACATAAATAGCACCGACAATAAGACGGCCCAGATTTGGGATAGGGGTGCGGAGGACAACTACTTGGAAAAAAGTAATTAAAACTACAATAGGGATTACATCTCGACAGGTTGTTAAAAAAATTATGCTAAAATCCTTTACTATTTCCACTATTATAATCTCCGGAACTATAGTGGACCCCATAAATGAGACAGCTTGTTAAGTTCTGAAAACAACAACTGTTGGGAGGGGCCGGTGAAACGAAAAAAATACAGTGATCAATTAAAAACCAAGGTAGCTCTTGCTGTCCTCAAAGCTCAGAGTACTAACAGTGAAATAGCCTCTGAATTCGGTGCCCACACTTGCCAGGTGAACCGGTGGAAAAAGCAGGCCGTGGATGAAATTCCCGGAGTTTTTGGTAAAAGCCAAGCGAAAACCACCCAGACTATGGAGCATAATCGAGATCTACTTTTTCAGCAAATAGGAAAACTTCAGGTCGAGCTGGATTGGTTAAAAAAGGACCGGACATCTTTTATGAGTGTTACTGAAAAAAGTGGCTGTATTGAGCAGAAACACTGTGATATTAGCATTACCAGCCAGTGTTAGTTCATTTTATCTCTTTAACCGCTTTGATCCATCTTCTGAGAAGGTTATGATGAACGCCAATGTTTATGTCTGCCTCTGTTATCTTATAATGCTGTTCTGCAACAACTTTTACAGCCTCTTGCTTGAATTATTTTGTGTATCTTTTTTTAGATTTTTCAGCCATAATAACACCTCCTGTATGCTGATTATAATTCGCACACTTTTAGTGTCTGCTTTTATCGTACCACTCCAATGTTCGCAGTCTTCCAGATCAATGGCAGAAATATTTTTCCGAAATTACAAATCAGGAGTAAAATGAAGAACCCGGAAGTTTATCTTGTTGATGGCAGTGCCTATTTTTATCGTGCTTACCATGCCGTCCGTCCCTTGAGCAACAGCTCAGGCTTGCCCACCCATGCGATTTACGGTTTTGCTACCATATTAAAGCGTATCATCAGGGAAAAAGATCCAAAATATCTTGCCGTGGCCTGGGACACCAAAGGTCCGGTTTTTCGCCATCGTATGTTTCCGGATTATAAAGCCAATCGTCCCCCCATGCCGGATGACCTTGCTGTCCAGATTCCGTATATCCGGAGACTGGTTGATGCCTGGAATATTACCAGTATGGAGGATGAAGATCAGGAGGCTGATGATATGATAGCCTCTGCTGTCTATCGGTTGACGGAAAATGGTTGCCGGGTTGTGATTGTTTCTGGAGATAAGGATCTGCTGCAATTAGTCTCGAAAGGGGTGGTTCTCTGGGATCCCATGAGCGACAAGTTGATGGATGAGCTGGCTGTGGAAAAAAAGTATGGGGTTACCCCTGCCCAACTGCTGGACTATATGTCTTTGACCGGAGATTCTGCCGATAACATTCCCGGTGTGGCCGGGGTCGGCCCGAAAACCGCACAGAAGCTGATATCGATGTACTCTTCACTTGAGAGTCTTTATGAAAAAGTCGAGTCCATGAAAAAATCAAAGATGAAGGAGAGGCTTACCCGACACCGTGATGATGCTTTTCTTTCCCGGAACCTTATTCGTTTAAACAGGACAGTGGAAGTGCCTGGAAATCCCCAGGAATACAGCCTTGGAGCTGCGAATAACGATTCCCTCCGCTCCCTGCTGAGCGAGCTTGAGTTCACCAGTATGCTGGCTGCCGAAACCACTGCCCAGAGGATAAATACAGATAGTTTTCACCTGATTGTTTCGGACGAAGAGTTGGTAGAGCTTGTGGATAGGCTGAGCGGAGCAAAACTTCTTGCCATTGATACTGAAACCAGCTCGGTTAACGCATTGTCGGCGGAACTCGTTGGGGTGTCTTTATGCGTGGATACTGATAATGCCTGGTATATTCCCTGCGGTCATCGGGATAAGGACGGGGTCTTATTTGTTGATCAGTTGCAGAAGGAGAGAATTATTTCATTGCTGCGACCTTTACTGGAAAATCCTGAAATAGCCAAGGTTGGCCATAATATAAAGTATGACTGGACAGTTTTGGCCAATCCGGATAATGGCGGGATCAGGTTAGGCGGCTTGCTGTATGACACCATGATCGGGGCATGGCTGATTGAGCCTGGTCATCGCTCTTATAAGCTTGATGATCTCTGCCAGGAAATAAATATAGATATGACCTCTTTTGCGGAAGTGACCAATGGTGGCAAAGGCGATGGAGCCTTTGTCAAGGTGGAGCTTGAAGCCGCAAAGAATTATAGCTGTGAGGATGTTTACGGCACTCTGCTCCTCCTTGAGCATCAGCGGCCCAAGCTTGAAGAGTTGGGGCTATGGCAGCTCTTCTCCGGGATGGAGGCTTCTCTTATCCCGGTACTTGCCGATATGGAAGAGGATGGTATCCTTGTTGACAGGGATGCTTTGGCAAAACTCTCAGAAGAGTTTGCCGACCGTTTGAGTTCTCTTGAAAAGGAAATTTATCGGGTTGCCGGCAGGGAATTTAATATTAACTCGCCTAAGCAGCTTGCCGATATTCTTTTTGATGATATTGGTCTGCCAAGGGGAAGAAAAACCAAGACCGGTTATTCAACAGATGTCAAAGTTTTGGAAAAGTTGAGCAGTCAGCACGAGTTACCAGCTACTGTCCTGGAGTTTCGCAGTCTTGCCAAGCTGAAATCAACCTATGTTGATAAACTTGCCGGGCTTGCCGATCGTGGTGACGGTAGGATTCACAGTTCGTTTAATCAATGTGGTACTGCCACGGGCAGACTCAGCTCATCGGAACCTAATTTACAGAATATCCCCATTCGTACCCATGAGGGGAGGCGGATTCGCTCTGTTTTTGTGGCGAAACCTGGATGTCTGTTTCTTGCTGCTGATTATTCACAGATAGATTTACGGGTACTTGCCCATTATTCCAGGGATGAAGTTTTAACAAAAGCCTTCAGAGGTGGTGAGGATATTCACAGCAAAACCGCGGCGGAAATTTTTCATGTCTCCTTGCCGCTGGTTACTAAAGATATGCGCAGAGTGGCAAAAACCATAAACTTTGGGATCGTTTACGGGATGTCAAGTTTTGGCCTTGCCAGCCAGTTGCAGATAAGCCGCAAGGAAGCCCAGGGGTTTATTGACCGCTATTTTGAGGTCTATTCAGGGGTTAAATCTTTTATGGAGTCAGTTGTTAACCAGGCTGAACAGGACGGTTTTGTAACAACTCTGCTTGGCCGCCGCCGATATTTACCGGAAATTAACAGTCGTAACCGTACCCGGCGGGATTTTGCGAGAAGAACAGCCATTAACACCCCTGTCCAGGGAACGGCAGCAGATATTATAAAGATGTCCATGGCCGAAGTGGCTCGTGGTCTGAACTCCGGTGAGGCTATGGGGGCAGTGGTTCTTCAGATTCATGATGAACTGGTTTTGGAAGTTCCTGAAGGGGGAGTATCGCATACCGGTGAATTTTTATGCAGGGTTATGGAAAATGTTATGAGCTTATCCGTTCCCCTTGTTGTCAATTTAAATGTTGGCAAAAATCTGGATATGTAGTAGAGGATTATCCGGTAAATCGGAAATATAGCTTGATTGTGTCAGCTTTTTCGGAATTTTTTTTTTGTGTCTATCATGTCGCCTCTATGCAGGGTTATCTTGCATGGTGTTGAAAGAACATGATATTTATAAATTTGATATTCGTGGATTGTTTATTGCGGGCTAATTAATAAGAGAGATACACAATGGAGGAGGAGATGAACCCACGAGAAGCTATCAGTATTTTGATGCTTAGTCCAATTTATTTTAAACTAAGTCCTGCTGAACGCTGGCAATTGATTTTGGAATACTGCCGGGGAATTAATCAGGTTGTCTGCTGCAAGTAGCAGTTGTTAAGCCGGGCGGTGGGCTACTACTTTTGATGAACGGGACGGAGGAAGGTGAGATGGGCTGGGGAACAGGTAAGGGAACAGATAGGCGAGCCCATGATCGTTTCGCTGTGAAAGAGGGTAGTGTGGCTTTTCTGGGGGTGGTACCGGCTACTGTTGTTGATATCAGTGAAGGTGGTATGGCGGTTCGCTTTGTGGTGATGGATCGAATGCCAGAGAGTTGTTTTCCCCTTGATATCTTTTCTGAAAAAGAAGATTTTTATCTTAGGGAGTTGTCTGCTGAGCTGGTCAGCACTACAGACTTGCCTCCTGCGTCTTCTTTTAGTGTTATTATGGTTAAACGGGTTGGCATTCGTTTTGCTGAGCTAAATAATGAGCAAAAAGAGCGTCTTAAGTATTTTATTAATAATATGACCACTGGTGCTCTGTCAGTGGCTAATCTTTAGACATCTTGGCTGCGGGTTCCAAAGGCACCAGGGTTATTTTTTATTCCGGTGCCTTTGGGGAATAGAATTATCAAAAGTCAATCAGTTCAACATCAAAGACAAGCCACGCATTAGGTGGAATAACTCCTCCTGCACCCCGCTCCCCATAAGCCAGATCCGGCGGAATAATTAATGTCCGTTTTTCGCCTCGTTTCATCCGGATAAGAGCTTCGTCCCATCCTTTTATAACTTTCCCGGTTCCAACTTCAAACTTTATAGGTTCGCCGCGGTCGAGAGAGGAATCGAATTTCTTGTTGTTTTCCAACAACCGGCCTGTGTAGTGGACGGATATGGTGGTGCCGGTCTCCGGCGTTTCCCCTTTCCCTTCCCCGGTAATCAGAAAATACATGCCCGTATGGGTGTGGCGGGCATTGGGCCATTTTTGTTTTATCTTTTTGATAATTTGTTCCCGGTCATCCTGCTCAACTTTTCCCTTTTTCCCTTGAATGTTCTCCTGGGCTTGATCAAAGGCATCCTGGCCTGTCTTGAAGTCTTCTGCGTCTTTGCCGACTCTGATGATCTCTACTTTTTTGATGGTATCATCCTGCTTGATTTTGTTGACAATATCCTGAGATTCAATTACTTCGCCAAAAATGGTATGTTTGCCGTTTAGGTGAGGAGTTGGGGTATGGGTGATGAAAAACTGGCTGCCGTTTGTGCCAGGCCCGGCATTGGCCATTGCCAGCAGTCCTGGGCGATCAAAGCGTAATTCAGGCAAACACTCATCGGCAAACGAATATCCAGGTCCGCCGGTTCCAGTGCCAAGCGGACAGCCACCTTGAATCATAAAGTTGTCAATGACTCTGTGAAACTTGAGATCGTCGTAAAAAGGTGTCCCGTTGGCTTTTGTTGCCCCGCCAAGACGCATGGTTCCCTCTGCAAGGCTTATAAAATTTATAACGGTAAGCGGTGTCTTATCGTAATATAATTTTATGAGGATATCCCCTTTGTCGGTATGTATTTTTGCATAAAGTCCGTCGTTCATGTTTGTTTCCTTTGCGTGTAGGGGTTGATGGTTCAGGCAGGTGAAAGCTGCCATAAAGATAAATAGTATTGACGCGAATCTAAGCATAGTACCATAGCTCCAATTTTATTTGTTTATGTTTTTGGATTAGGAAATAAAAAAATACAGCGATTGTCGTTATCGGTGGTACATTTTTCACATGGATAGTATTTAATTTCAAGAGGCGAATAAAACTGTTTTTTTTACAAGTCAGAGGCAGGGATGTCAAGAAAAACGGCTTGTTTTTTTCCGGAACAAGTTTGCTTCGTTGTTGACTCAGGTGCGTAATTTTGTTTAAATGGATAATTTATGGTCACAGATAAGAAATTAGAAAATAAAAAATGTGATAGTCTAACGATTACATAAAAAATCAGTTTAAACTAAAATTGTCAACAAGGTAAGAGATATAAGGTGTTGTACCGGTTTTATGTAATTATCGGCACCATGTTTTACCTTTTGTTCCGTCCTGTGCTCCCTCTGTTTTCCCGTTCTCGTGGCAGGTTCGGTTACTTGCTGGGGGAGAGATTTGGCTTTTACCCGGAAAATGGCAGTCGGATTTCCGGGGCTCCCAAAGGGCGAACGATATGGTTTCATGCTGCATCAGTTGGAGAAGTTCGGGCGGTAGAGTGTTTAATTGCTGAGCTTGAGCAACGGGACAATTTTGTCTTTGTCCTGACAGTGACGACTGGGCAGGGACATCGCCTTGCCGAAAAGCTGCTGGCAGGGCGAGCGTTTTGCCTTATGGCACCCCTTGATATTCCGGTGACTGTTCACAGGGCTATTGCCTGTATTCGTCCTGAGCTGTTTGTTTGTGTGGAGACAGAGTTATGGCCGGTTCTTCTTCGGGAGATAAACCAGGCCGGGGTGGAGTCTTGTCTGGTTAATGGGCGTATTTCCAGGCGATCATTTGCCCGTTATCTGTGGATACGAAAGACCATCCGGGAAATTATCACCGTTTTTTCTGGAGTTGCAGTTATATCCGATGATGACCGGGAACGCTTCTCTGCACTTGGCGTTTGTGATGAACGAATCATAGTCTCAGGTAATTGCAAGTATGGTGAGCTCCGCGAAAAAGATTTTCGTCTGACAGATAAGTACCGCCGCCTGTTTGCGATTGATGACCGTACCACCGTGTTTGTTTGCGGCTCGGTTAGAAGCGGTGAAGAGAAATTTCTTTTGCCGGTATATGAAGGTTTGAAGGAAAAATGCTCCGGGCGGTTGCTCTGGATAATTGCTCCCCGTCACCTGGAGCGAATCCCGGATTTGGAAAAGTTTTTTGCAAATAGTAATCTGAAAACAGTATTGTTTAGTCGTTGCTCGGAAACTGAGCCGATGGCTGATATTATTCTGATTGACCGGATAGGCGAGCTTGCTGATCTTTATGCGGTGGGAGATTTTAATTTTTGCGGCGGCAGTCTTGTTGATTGCGGTGGTCATAATATAATGGAAGTAGTCCGGTGGGGATTGCCGGTTTATTTCGGACCTTACATGGAAGATTTCAAAGATGCTGTTGACATGGTGGTTCCGGCGGGGGCGGGGTTTCAGGTCAGAGATTCGGAGCATCTGCTGGCAATAATGTCTTTGCATCTCCATGACAGGAAGGGTTACGACGAGGCTTGTCAGGCTGCGACGCTATTGAGCAGACAGAGTAATCGGGCGGCATCTATTCAGGCAGATCTTGTTTTGCGGGTTTTGCCTTTGTCTTCTGATGTAGCCATCAATAATTATAAAAAAAACAGAGTGAAGAATGAAAGCGTTGATTGCACTTGAAGACGGGACGGTTTTATCCGGTCGCAGTTTTACCGGAGCTGGTGAGGCTGCCGGGGAAATAGTTTTTAATACCAGTATGTCCGGGTATCAGGAAATTCTGACCGACCCCTCCTATACCGGGCAGCTGGTAACCATGACCTATCCTCTAATTGGTAATTACGGGGTCAATGAAGAGGATATGGAGTCGGGGCAGGTTCATCCCGGGGCCTTGATAATCCGTGAGCATCAGGACATGCCCAGTAACTTTCGCAGTACTGGTACTCTCCTTGATTTTCTTGGCAGGTTCTCTATTCTTGGCATTGAAGGAGTGGATACCAGGATGTTGACCCGGATAATTCGTAACAGTGGGGCAATGCGGGCGGTTATTTCCACAGAAGTCGCCGATCCCGATGCACTTGTCGCCAAGGCAAGGGCCTGGTCTGGTCTGATTGGTCAGGATATGGTGAAAAGGGTGAGCTGCAGGGAGAAATACCTGTGGAAAAATGGCCAGAAATTGCCTGAAAAAAGTTTTATTTCTGATAGCGACAGACCTTTTAAAGTGGTTGCTTATGATTTTGGAATCAAATATAATCAACTTCGTCTCCTGGAAAAGAAAGGGTGTCAGGTCATGGTTGTGCCAGCGACAACGACTGCCGAAGTTGTCCTGGACTTAAACCCAGATGGTGTTTTCCTTTCCAACGGTCCCGGTGATCCGGCCGGGGTTGAGGGAGTAATAGATAATATTCGTCTTTTGCTTGGTAAAAAGCCAATTTTTGGTATTTGCCTTGGTCATCAGATGTTGGGGCTTGCCTACGGAGGTTCTACCTACAAACTTAAATTTGGTCATCGGGGTGCTAATCAGCCGGTTAAGGATTTAGATACCGGCAAGGTTGAGATAACCTCTCAGAACCATGGATTTTGTGTTGAGCCGGAGAGTTTACCGGATGAAGTAGAGATAACCCATGTCAACCTTAATGATGACAGCCTGGCGGGGATGCGTCATCTTAAATATTCAGCTTTTTCTGTCCAGTATCACCCGGAACATGCTCCCGGCCCCCGTGATGCAGAGTACCTTTTTGATCGTTTTACGGTGCAGATGACGGAGTTTTGAGTTTTGCTTTTTTGTTTATATCTTCATAATATTGCCTGATTTTGCGTGAGCAGGATAGAAAAAGGGAAAGAAAAAATATAAAATGCCTAAACGAACAGATATTAATAAAATTCTCATCATTGGCTCCGGACCGATTATAATCAGTCAGGCCTGTGAGTTTGATTATTCAGGAGCACAGGCAGTCAAGGCTTTGAAGGAAGAGGGGTTTGAGGTTGTGTTGATTAACTCCAATCCTGCCACCATCATGACTGATCCGGGACTGGCGGATCGAACCTATATAGAACCCATAACCCCTGAATATGTGGCAAGAGTCATAGAAAGAGAGCGGCCCGATGCCCTCCTGCCCACCCTCGGCGGGCAGACAGCTTTAAATACTGCCATCAAGGTGGCAGAGATGGGAGTTCTTGAAAAGTATGGTGTGGAGATGCTGGCGGCTGATACAGCGGTTATCAAAAAGGCTGAAGGCAGGGAAGAGTTTCGGGATGCCATGGAGAAAATTGGTCTCAATGTTCCCAGATCCTTTATTGTTCACACAGTTGCCGATGCCATGGCTGCCGGAGATGAAATCGGTTTTCCGGTTATTGTCAGGCCAAGTTTTACCCTTGGCGGCACAGGCGGAGGTGTTGTCTATAACCGCAGGGAGCTTGAAGATATGGCCACGGGTGGGCTTGACCTTTCCATGACCACAGAGATTATGGTTGAGAGATCCCTGCTGGGCTGGAAAGAGTATGAACTTGAAGTCATGCGGGACAGCAGGGATAATGTGGTTATTATCTGCTCCATAGAAAATATAGATGCCATGGGAGTCCACACCGGTGACTCCATAACCGTCGCCCCTCAGCAAACCCTGACTGATCGCGAATATCAGAACATGCGTGATGCCGCCATTGCCATTATCAGAGAAATTGGGGTGGAGACCGGCGGCTCCAATGTCCAGTTTGCGGTTAATCCGCAGGATGGCGAGCTGATGATAATCGAGATGAACCCCAGGGTATCTCGTTCCTCGGCTCTGGCCTCCAAGGCGACCGGTTTTCCCATTGCCAAAATTGCCGCTAAACTGGCAATTGGCTATACCCTTGATGAGCTCAAAAATGACATAACCAAAGAAACTTATGCCTCATTTGAGCCTGCCATAGATTACTGTGTGGTCAAGATTCCCCGTTGGACTTTTGAAAAATTTCCCGAGGCTGAAGATGTACTCGGCACCGCCATGAAATCGGTGGGCGAGACCATGGCCATTGGCCGCTCGTTTAAAGAAGCGTTTCAGAAGGGGATGCGTTCCCTTGAAGTGGGCCGGGCCGGATTTGGTTTTGATGGCCGGGACGATATGACTGGTCTCCATAAAGATGACTTGGAATCCGGTTTAAGCAAGCCCAACTCCCGGCGGATGAGTTTTATCTTTGAAGCTCTGCAGCGGGGGATGAGTCTTGAGAAACTTCATGAACTTACCGCTATTGACCCATGGTTTTTATATAATTTTCAGGGAATTGTTGATTTTGGTAAAAGAATAAAAGAGGTTGGTTTTTCCGGTTTTGACCGGGATTGTCTTTATGCGGCAAAACAGCACGGCTTTTCCGATGTTCAGTTGGCTTATCTCAGTGGAACTTCGGAAGATGATGTTCGTGAGTTGAGAAAAAAAGAAGCCGTAATTCCTGTTTATAAACTGGTTGATACCTGTGCCGCTGAGTTTGAATCATATACCCCGTATTATTATTCCACATATGAGGTGGAGAATGAAGGGCAGTGCAGTGAGCGGAAAAAGATAATGATCCTTGGCGGCGGCCCCAATCGGATAGGGCAGGGTATAGAATTTGATTACTGTTGTGTGCATGCCTCCTTTGCCCTTGCCGAGATAGAAGTTGAATCCATAATGGTCAATTCAAATCCGGAAACCGTGTCCACCGATTATGACACCTCGGATAAACTCTATTTTGAGCCGCTGACCAAAGAGGATGTACTCAATATTATTGACCTAGAACAACCGGATGGGGTAATTGTCCAGTTTGGCGGTCAGACTCCGCTTAGCCTTGCCATGCCCCTTGAGCGGGCAGGGGTAAAGATAATAGGTACTTCGCCGGATGCCATTGACCGGGCTGAAGATCGGAAAAGGTTCCAGCAATTTCTTCAGAAACTGGGGCTGAGACAGCCTGATAACGGCACTGCCAATACTCTGGTTGAAGCCCTTGCCGTCGCTGATAAAATTGGTTTCCCGGTGGTCATGCGACCGTCTTATGTTCTGGGCGGCAGGGATATGCGGATTGTCTATAATGAGCAGGGGATTCGTGATTTTATGGCTATCCCCGGCATGATTGGCGGTGAACATCCGGTTCTGCTTGATAAATTTTTAAAAGATGCTATTGAGGTTGATGTGGATGCGGTTTCTGATTCACAGATAACCGTGATTGGCGGTATAATGGAACATATCGAAGAGGCGGGGATTCACTCCGGTGACTCAGCCTGTGTTTTGCCTCCCCATACCTTGGAGCCGGAAATGATTGAGGAAATCAGCTCTGCTACCAGGGCCATGGCTGCAGAACTTGGGGTTATCGGTCTGATGAATATCCAGTTTGCGGTTAAAGGGGATGAACTGTTTATTCTTGAGGTCAATCCACGGGCATCGAGAACTGTCCCCTTTGTCTCCAAGGCCACCGGGGTACCACTTGCCATGATTGCCACCAAGGTGATGATGGGTATGACTCTTGCTGAGATCGGCTTTGTTAAGGAAAAAGTTTTGCCACACTGGGCGGTTAAAGAAGCTGTTTTCCCCTTTGATCGCTTTGAAAATGTGGATACCCTGCTTGGCCCGGAAATGAAGTCAACCGGCGAGGTGCTTGGTATTGATGATTCTCTTGGGCTTGCCATGGCAAAGTCCCAGCAGGCAGCCGGGCAGGATATTCCCGTCACTGGCACAGTCTTTATCTCCGTGCGTCGCTCCGACAGGGATGCGGCGGTGCTGGTCGCCAGGCAGCTTGATGAGTTGGGATTTTCTCTGCTGGCAACCAGAGGGACAGCAGTTCGGATAAGTGAAGCGGGGATTCCCTGCAAACAGGTAAATAAGATTTCCCAGGGACGACCTCATATCCTGGATATGATCCAAAACGGTGCTGTGCAGTGGATAATAAATACCTCGTCCGGCAATAGAACCACTGAAGATTCATATATTATTCGCAGGGCAGCTCTTGATTATCATATTCCATATGTCACCACCATGACCGGAGCATCCTCCATGGTACAGGCGGTTGCAGCCCTTGCTAAGCAGGAAATTTGCGTAAAGAGTGTCCAGGAATTTATAAATGGGATTGACTGATCCCAAAAGATAGTTACTGTATGAAAAACGGGTCTCGTAAATATTTTTTTAGCCATAACTTACGAGGCACGCATTATATACAGCAGTCTAATAAGAGCCGCTTGTTTTGAAAACAAAAAGTTAAAACGAGCGATATAGATAACCACTTGAAAAACGGAGTTGTTTTTTGAATACTTTTTATAAGAACCTAAGTATGTGGATTGTTATCCTGTTAACCATGCTTCTTCTATTTAACCTGTTTAATAAACCTCATGCCCCGCAGGCCACTCAAATGACATATAGTGAGTTTTGGGCAAGTATTGAGAATGGGGCTATTAACGCTGTAAGCATTCAGGGAGAAAGGCTCACCGGTTCCGGCCCGGACGGTCGCTCATTTGCCACCGTTGCCCCTAATGACAGAGGCCTGATCCCCATGCTTCGTCAGTCTGGGGTTGATATTTCGGTCAAGCCTCCCCAGGCTACCCCTTGGTACTTGTCTGTTTTTATTTCCTGGTTTCCCATGCTTCTTCTGATTGGGGTCTGGATATTTTTCATGCGTCAGATGCAGATGGGGGGTAAAGGTGGGCCTCTTTCCTTTGGCAAGACCAAAGCCAGGCTCCTTGAAGAGGGGGCTATTAAGGTCACATTCAAGGATGTGGCAGGGATTGATGAGGCCAAGGAAGATCTGGAGGAAATCATTGACTTTCTCCGTGATCCCCAGAAATTTACCCGGCTTGGGGGTAGAATCCCTAAAGGTGTGCTGCTTGCAGGTTCACCGGGTACCGGGAAAACCCTGCTCGCAAGAGCCATAGCCGGTGAGGCTGAAGTACCATTTTTTACAATCAGTGGTTCTGACTTTGTGGAGATGTTTGTCGGGGTCGGTGCTTCGAGGGTGCGTGACCTTTTTGAACAGGGTAAAAAGAGTGCCCCCTGTATTATTTTCATTGATGAAATTGATGCTGTTGGTCGTCATCGTGGGGCAGGTCTTGGCGGCGGTCATGATGAGCGGGAGCAGACTCTGAATCAGTTATTGGTTGAGATGGATGGGTTTGAGGCCAATGACGGAGTTATTATCATTGCTGCCACTAACCGGCCGGATGTTCTTGACCCTGCTCTACTCAGACCGGGACGGTTTGACCGTCAGGTAATTGTGCCGGTACCGGATGTCAAGGGGCGGCAGTTGGTTCTTGAAATTTATGGTAAAAAGACAAAACTTGCCAAAGATGTTGATATGGCAGTGATTGCCAGAGGAACCCCTGGGTTTTCCGGGGCTGATCTTGAAAACCTTGTCAACGAAGCTGCCTTGATGGCGGCACGAACCAGCAAGGAAGAAGTGGATGCCGCTCAGCTTGAAAAGGCCAAGGACAAGATAATGATGGGGGCAGAACGAAGGTCCATGATTATCCAGGACGATGAAAAAGAGATAACCGCCTATCATGAAGCAGGTCATGCCCTGGTTGCCAGGATGTTGCCGGGAACTGACCCTATCCATAAGGTCACCATTATTCCCCGGGGCAGAGCCCTTGGGGTGACCATGCAGCTCCCCACGGAAGAAAAGTATACCCATTCCAAAAAATTTCTCCTTAACTCAATAGCCATTCTCTTTGGCGGCAGGGTAGCAGAAAAACTTGTTTTTGACGAGATGACCACCGGGGCGGGCAATGATATTGAGCGGGCCAGTGAACTGGCGAGAAAGATGGTCTGTGAATGGGGAATGAGTGAAGAACTTGGGCCGCTTGCCTATGGCAAGAAAGAAGAGCATATTTTTCTTGGCAAGGAAATCAGCCAGCATCGTGATTACAGTGAAGAAACTGCCCGGCGGATTGACGAGTCAA
>CAZEMY010000019.1:0-16098 GCA_964513405.1 uncultured Desulfobulbaceae bacterium | reverse complement strand
CAGGCAATCCCTGCCGTTTCTTTTTCCGCAGGAGTCATGGAATAAATATCCTGATTTACGGCATCCGGAGCTTTAAGGTTATTCTTAATTCCATCCAGGCCGGCAACCAGCATCATGGCAAATGCCAGATAAGGATTACAGCTTGGATCAGGGCAACGAACCTCGGTTCTGGTTCCGACCCCCCTGCTGGCGGGAATACGAATCAGGGCAGAACGGTTTGATGCCGACCAGGCAACATATACCGGGGCTTCGTAGCCGGGAACCAGTCGTTTATATGAGTTGACCAGAGGATTGGTTACAGCCACAAAGCTCTGGGCATGTTTGGCAATACCGGCAATATACTTATAGCAGGTCTCAGAAAGCTGCAGCGGTCCATTTTCATCAAAGAAAGCATTGGTTCCGTCCAGGTTAAACAGGGACTGGTTGGTATGCATACCGGAGCCATTGATACCAAATACCGGCTTGGGCATGAAAGTGGCGTGCAACCCGTGTTGGGCAGCGATGGAGCGAACAACCCATTTATAGGTCTGGGTATTATCAGCAGCTGTCAGGGCATCGGCATACTTGAAGTTAATCTCGTGCTGTCCTTCTGCCACTTCGTGATGGGAGGCTTCAATCTCAAACCCCATGGCTTCCAGGGTCTCAATGATTTCCCGCCGGCAATTGATCCCGCAATCATCAGGGTCAACATCAAAATAGCCAGCGACATCACCTGTAACGGTGGTTGCTCTACCGTCTTCATCCCGCTCAAAAAGAAAGAACTCTGCTTCTGTACCAACATTCATGGTAAAGCCCATCTTTTTGGCTTCCTCCATGACCCGTTTCAGGTTATTACGGGGACATCCATCAAAAGGGGAACCGTCAGCCTTGTGAACATTGCAGATAATTCTGGCGGCTCCGCTGCCATCATGTTTTCTCCAGGGCAGTACAGTAAAAGTATCGTAATCAGGCTTGAGATACATATCCGACTCATTGATTCTGACAAAGCCATCAATGGAAGAACCGTCAAACATCATCTGCCCGTCCAGAGCCTTCTCTATTTGCGAAATCGGCAAAGCGATATTTTTCATATATCCAAAAATATCGACAAACTGGAGACGAAAAAAGTGAACATTTTCTTCTTCAATAATTCTCATAATGTCTTCACGCGTCATTGACCTTCTCCTTATGTTAAAAATAACCCCTGTAAGTGGTTTTAGAACAGGCAGGTAAAATACCTGCACTTACCACAACCATGACAATCAACCCCCTGTGGGTTGATTTGCTTATAAATCATCACATCACCAAAAGAAAAATATTTTTTCATACTATCATTTTTCGACAATTTTCAACAGAGATAGTTTAATTTTCTCCAGCTCCTCTTTGTCTTTTAGTTTTCCCCCATCCTGCATGGTTATATAAAAAACATCAATCAACTGCTCAACCTCGGTGGCAATCCGGGCCCTGTGGATGTCCAGGTTAGAGTCAGATAAAACCTGAGCCAGATGGTAAAGGGTTCCCCTGTTATCTGCTCCATACACTGAGAAGACGGTGAATCTGTCGGAAATGTTATTATTCACCACCACTTTCTTTTCAAGTCTTTGTACATGCCTTTCAGGATTTGTCCTGAATTTTTTTCGTTTTTCGTACAATCGCACGCCAATATCCAAGCGATAATTGATTGCCAGGTTTAAATCTTCCTCCAGCCTGAGCCAGTTCTGCTCTTTAAAGCTAATATCGGCAACCGGTTTGACTTCTAGCATATCGACCACTGTTTTATCAGGCCAGGTAAACACCCTTGCCCCGAGAACATTCAAATTATGAAGTGAAAGCACTCCACAAAGTTTTGCCAGCAACCCGGGACGATCCTTACTGAGCATGAGCAAGGACCAGCAGTCCCGCTCGGGTTCAGGGAAAAGAAGTGCCTGCTGCTTTAACCTTCCTGCCATATCCCTGTGGTAGAATAAATGTTTCCCCATCTGTTCTACTGTAAAACTACGGAGATAATCTTCAGGCAATTTATTAACATCGACCTGCACGGCTTCACCGGCAAGAGAATCGCTTAACTGACGGATAAGTAGAGATATATCCTGACCATCAGGAGCAAAACCCAATTTTTCACGATTAGAAACAGATAAGTAGTTTTTAAGCTGTTGATACAGCCTGTCCAACACGCTCGCCTTCCAGCCAGACCATGCTGATGGCCCTGTAGCACGGGAGTCCGCAACAGAAAGAATGTAGAGCATGTTCAGTCTGTCAATACTACCAATTAACTCTGCTGCCTGATTAATAAACAACTGGTCTTCCGGGTCTCTTCGCAGTCCATTTTCCGGTAAAAACAAATGATAGCGAACCAGAAAAGCCAATAATTCCTTCTCGTCTGCTGTTAAGGCAAGCCTTTCTCCAATCCGGAGAACCATCTCGGCTCCAAGCCGTGAATGATCATCCTGCCTGCCCTTACCTATATCATGAAGCAGACCTGACAAATATAGCACCCGCGGTGATGAGAGATCGGCAAACAGTTCAGGGTTTTCCCCGCGGATCAGGTGCATTTCGGCAACGGTCTGTACCTGATGACGATCCACCGTATAAATATGGTACAAATCGTGTTGAGCCAGGGATTCAACCCTGGAAAACTCCGGAATATAAGAACTCAGCAAACCAGTATCCAGCATCCAGCCCAACACAGACTCCGGGTCACGGCTCTCCTTGAGAACAGCAAGAAAAGAAGCGGTTACCCGCTTGGAACAACGGAACTTATCATCCACCAGGTCAAGATTTTCTCTTACCTTTTGCCGGCTGCGATGGTGAACCGGTAAGCCAAGCCGCCCGGCATGGAAAAAAATCCGCATCAACAGGTGGGGCTGCTCCCTTATGTTTTCGGTTCCACTCAGACAAACACTGCCCCGCCGCCTGATAATACCCTGTTCCAAAACATCTTCCCGGTCATCTTTCCCTTTGCGGCGAAGAACCTCGCCCACATGTTCAAAAAAAATGTCGGTGATCACTGCAACTGTCTGTAAATGACCGTAAACATGACGCATGAACTGTTCAACTGCCAACTGACCTTTGGTATCCGTATAGGAAAACGCTTCTGCCATTTCCTCCTGATATTCAAAGATAAGCTGATCGTTTTTGCGTTTGCTCACATAGTGAAGACGGTTACGAATCATGGCAAGCATGTCCCACGACTCCATAAACCTCTCCCGCTCAAGGGGCGTGAGCATCCCTGCCTCAACCATAGCCTCAAGGTCATTTAGACCAAATACCGCTTTACTCACCCAGAGCATGGCCTGGATATCCCGCATTCCCCCTTTGCCCTCTTTTATATTAGGCTCAAGGATGAAAGCGTGGGAGCCGTACTTATCCCTTCTTTCAGCCCGAAACTGTTCCATGGTCGCAACAAACTTATCCCTCTTGCCGGTAAATATCTTTTTCTGATAACGGTTCAGCAAATCTTTAAATAAAGATTCAGAACCGGCAAGAAGACGGGCATCCAACAGAGCAACTTTAAAAAAGAAATCTTCTTTTGCAAAACTGAGAGAATCCTTTACCCCCCGCACCGAATGGCCTACTTCAAAGCCTCCATCCCAGAGAGGATAAAGAATGGATTCCGCCACTTCCTTCATATCTTTTGCAGAGCCCCGGTCGTGGAGGAGAAGCAGATCTATATCTGAAAACGGGTACAGCTCTTCCCTGCCATAACCGCCAAGGGCAATAACGGCTATTTCGCCCCGGCTGTCACGGGCAGCCGTTGAGCCTGAAAAATGTTTAATTATAAATTTATCTGCCAGCTCAGTATGAGCTTTTAGAAGCTCATGCCCCCGTAACCCCTGAACCCATAACTCTTCAAGAGCTTCTCTTGCCGCCCGGAGCTGATCTTGCATCAAATAGCCTCGCTATCTGTCTCTCCGGTACGAACACGAACAATTTTTTCAACCGGTATGACAAATATCTTGCCATCACCTATTTTTCCGGTTCGGGATGCCGTGATAATTGTCTCAATGACTTTATCAACATCGGCTGAATCAACAACAATTTCCACTTTTACTTTAGGAATAAAGTCAATAACATACTCGGCTCCACGATAAATTTCAGTATGCCCTTTCTGCCGCCCGTACCCTTTTACCTCAGAGATTGTCATCCCCTTAATGCCTATTTCGCTCAAGGCATCCTTGACATCATCCAACTTGAAAGGCTTAATAATTGCCTCTATTTTCTTCATGAAACCTATCTCCTTATGAAACCCGCAGCCAAGCCAAGTATTTGAGCCTGACTGCGGTTTAAAATATTCTTCCTTAATCTGCTAAATTGAATAACCAACTTCTTTATGGTCACTCAAATCAAGACCCTGCACCTCGCTTTCATGGTCAACCCTCAGACCAACAATCCTGTCAATTATTTTCAGAATAATAAAAGTTATTACCATAGAGTAGGCAATTGTTGCGACCACACCAAGTGCCTGGACACCAATCTGGCCACCGTCACCAAGGAAAAGTCCGTTGGCACCATCGGGGTTCCATGCCAGGGAAGCAAACAGGCCTACAGCAAGAGCACCCCAGACACCACCAATACCATGGATAGCTACAACATCGAGGGCATCATCATAACCAAGCCTTGACTTCATCAATACAGCAAGATAACAAATAACACCTGCAACCAGCCCGATGGCAATCGCTGCAAGCGGCCCGACAAACCCTGCCGCCGGGGTAATAGCCACCAGACCGGCCACCGCTCCAGAGACAGCTCCCAGGGTGGTTGGATTCCCCCGGAACTTCCACTCAGCCAGCACCCATGAAACCGCGGCACAGCCGGCCGCTATCTGAGTATTGAATATGGCAAGAGCGGCAATCGGTCCGGCTGAAAGTGCCGAGCCGGCATTGAAGCCAAACCAACCAAACCAGAGCAGCCCTGCCCCAAGAACAGCCATGGGCAAATTATGGGGATGCATAGCTTCCCGTCCCCAGCCCTTTCGTTTGCCAATGACAATGGCGACAACCAGAGCCGCGGCCCCGGAGTTAATATGAATAACTGTACCGCCGGCAAAATCAAGAGCTCCCATTGCATGAAGCCACCCACCGCCCCATACCCAATGACAAACCGGAAGGTAAACAAATGTTACCCAGAGAATCGTAAAGATGACAAAAGCAAGAAATTTCATCCTTTCCACATAAGCTCCGACAATTAAAGCCGGAGTAATAATGGCAAACATAAGCTGAAATGCACAAAAGAGAAGGTCAGGAATAGTATCTGAATATGGCCCTATACCAGTGGTTACCCCCTGCAAGCCAACATGCTGCAATCCCCCTATAAAACCGCCAATATCCGGGCCAAAGGCAAGTGAGTAACCATACAACACCCAGATAATCGAAACCAGACCAAGGCAGAAAAAAATCTGCAGACTGGTTGAAAGTATATTTTTTGAGCGGACAAGCCCCCCATAAAACAGCACCAGACCCGGAGTCATTAACATAACCATGGCTGTTGCCACCAGCATGAACGCAGTATCACCAGTATCCATTTTTTACATCTCCCCCTGCAACTACAATAAAATTAATGATAAGCCAACTCGTAAACCAGGAACTCTCTGTAATTCGCAGGCTTTTTTTGAAAAACATCGTCCACTTGCAAACCATTAACTGTTTCCAGCACGACTTGACTGTTATCGCTGCCCCATGTGTTCGTCCAAAAGGAAAACAGATGAAGCGGCACCATGATTCATCAAGAATATAATGCAAATTACAGTCCAAAAGAAAATAAACTCGTAATATAGTGTTATCACACAAGAAATTAATTAAAAATGTCCTTGCCGCACCGGCAAAATATTTACATAAATGTTATAAATGCAACAGGAAATAACAAAAATGTATCAAGGCTGAATTGTTGCCGTCTTTTGAAGATTGTGAATTATGCGGGTGTGTTTGAGTGGCTCATCAGGAAGGGGAATAAATAACTTGAGCGTATAGCTCCGCAATTTTTTAGTGCAGGGAAGGCGGGATAACGGGCAGGTTACACGCCCTTAATGTGCATTCCTCAGATAAAATCAGGTGGAATGGGATTGATGGATACAAGAGGTGTAAGTAAACAATCACACTAAACTGGCCATTTTCCACCGCACCAAAAAAGAATGGAAAGCGGTGAAAAATGGCAATCTTTTTCTATTGCTTGCGGATAATCTATTTTGCAGGTGCCACCTTCTGGTGATCCATAACGATAAACGATCCGTAACCCCGCTCACGGGTTACCGAACTGGAGAAAACAATAACCTCGGAACTACCAATAAGCCGCAACAGCTCGTCTTTTAAAAATCCGACACTAACCCCCCCGGAGCTTTCAATCATGGGGACCGCCCAATTTGCAAAACCCTCTAACTGGACAGATAAGCGAGCCGGCCACAAAACAAATACACCGCTATTCGCATTTTTTATCTTATCACTTAAATCAGCCCCCAGTACCTTCTCCATTGACTCAGGGATTTTTTTACCTTCTTCCCCAAGGGCAATTGTCTTCTTCAACCCGGTCAGACCGTTGGAAATATAAAGCATATCATCAGTTAAAACTATAGCTGGCTGAGCAGCTTCGCCTGGTAAAATCGGCCATGAATAAATTGTCTTCCCTTGCTCTTCCCGCTGCTCAATAACCAGGCCCTGTTCCGACATTTTCCCCTTAAGCAGTTCCAGGATATTGGCAACCAATTCCCTGTCTCCGATTTTAACAGCAATAATCATCTCCGGCAAAGGAAACATCCCGCCTTGAACAATCCTGTTCAGGGTCATGCTGCCCTGAGGTCCAAATGCTTTAGATAAATCTTCAATGCTTACTCCCAGTTCCTTTTTCACCTGGGCATCCATCTCAGCATACACTTCCTCGTCAGCTCTCATCCCCTCAAGAGCAGAGGCAGTACTCATATCAGCCACCCAGCTATAGGCAAGCGGGTTCACATTTAATAAATTCAAGGTTTCATTCTTTCCGGCCATTGCCTCGTCCACACTTTCCCTGACCAGTGGATCAAGCTCATCATATGCATACGCAGCCACGGACTCTTCCTGCCAACTGCCCTGGTTGCTGCCGCTAACAGAGGCAAAAAAATGCATCCCATTCAAATATTGGCCAACTCTTTGTATTTCGGTGTCCTCTGCCTCCAGAAGCATCTGGCGGATAAAGTCCCCCTGGACAAAGGCCAGATAATTAACCCGTTCCACAGGTGCCTGCTCCCAGAACTTAACGGCATCAATAAAATTCTGAGCTGATGCCAAATCTGTCCCGGCTGCCCGTTGTTTTAAAGCTTTTTCAATTACCAGCGGGTCAAGAGCAACAAACAGCCTGCCTTTGTCGGTGTAGGTAAAAACAAAGCTTCCGTCTTCAAGGGTTATTCTGGTCATGGTCAACGAGCCATGCTTAAACTCCTCAAAACTCTTTTTCAGGATTTTGGTGGCGAATGTTTCAATAATATCTGCGGAACTGGTAGTTGCCAGCAGAAGAAGTGATTGCTCCATTGCCTTTTTAATATCTGTAGTAAATAACGCTTTATCAACAGGTAGAACTGCCAAATCAGCATCGTCGCCAAACACCATCCTGAATGCGGGATTATGCAAGACCTCAAAGACTTTGTTATATCCATCACTATATACCTGTGCATCCTTTGCCCCAGCCCCCATATCCGTTAATATACGGGTCATGGTTTCTTTAGAGAGAAATTTGCCGGCCGCTGTATCCGGAAAATTATCCACCATACCGTTTAGATCCCGTACACTGATAACAGCAACAGTGTCAGCCGGCAAATACTCGGCAAAACTTGTGTCAACAGTTACGCCTTTCCCGTGCGGACACATGAAAAAGTACGCCGCCCCTACCCCGACAGTAATTAATACCAATGCTACGATTAAAACTTTTTTCATAAAACTCACCCGCTGGTTAAAGATTTCTCAAAAGCCTCAAGTTTTCCCTGGGCTTCTTCCCATTGTTGATAAACCCGCTCAAGGCGGCGTTCCACTTCGTTGTATTCTTTGCTGGTTGCAGACCAGCGTTTCTGGTCTGCGTATAATTCAGGATCAGCCATCAACTGTTCCAGATCAGTTTTCCGTTGCTCAAGCTGCAGGGCTTCCTCTTCTGCCTGCTGGCTCTGTTTTTTCCAGGGGCCAACCTCTTTATTCATCTCCTGCCTTGATAAGGCCCGGGCTTTGCGCTGGGCTTTCTTATCCATGGATTTTCCTGCAGAATCCGCTATAAATTTCTTTTTACCGGAACCGCTGTTTAACTCCTGCTCCCGGCAAGCCAGGTAATCGTCAATATTACCCTCGTATAAATTACCTTTACCATCTTTTATCTCAAGCACCTTGTTAACAAAAGAGTTTACAAAAAACCTGTTATGGGAAACAACAATAATAGTCCCCTCATACTGGGCCATGGCCTCCTGCAAGACCTCCTGGGAGCTGATATCGAGATGGTTGGTCGGTTCGTCAAGGAGCATCAGGTTGGCAGGCCTGACCAGCATTTTTGCCAGGGCAATCCTGCTCTTTTCGCCTCCGGAGAGAATCTGAACCTTTTTTTCCACCTCATCACCGCAGAAAAGAAAGGCTCCCAGCAGGGAACGAACCTGGGTAATGGTCATTCCCTTAGCGGCGTGATAAATAGTGTCAAGAACAGTTAAACTTCCCTCAAGCTCCTGGGCCTGATGCTGACCGAAATAGGTGAGGATAACATTATGTCCTTGTTTCAGCTCACCTTGTGCTTCTTCCTGGCCGGACATGATTTTCAACAAAGTGGATTTTCCTGCCCCGTTTACCCCGACCACAGCCAGTTTATCTCCCCGTTGCAGGTTCAGGTTTATACCGGAAAACACCTGTTTGTCAGCATAGGATTTTCTGATGTTTTTCATGGTGAACACATCCCGTCCCGATGGAGCAGCAGGCGGAAAGGAAAAACGGACAGACCGCTCTGTTTCAGAAAGCTCAATCCTCTCTAATTTTTCCAACTGTTTGACCCGACTCTGCACCTGCCGGGCCTTGGTTGATTTTGAGCGAAAACGGGTAATAAACCGCTCGGTCTGCTTGATCATGGCCTGTTGGTTATCATAAGCGGCCCGTTCCAGCTCAAACCTTAATGCCTTTTCCTGCAAATAAAATGAATAATTACCCTTATAAGAGGTTAGCCGCCCCAGGCTCAACTCCCAGGTTATATTGGTGACCCGGTCAAGAAAAGAGCGGTCATGGGAAATGATAACCATGCTCCCTTGGTATTGGCCAAGAAACTCTTCAAGCCAAGTAAGAGAGTCAATATCAAGATGGTTGGTTGGTTCATCAAGCAGCAGCAAGGCCGGTTTCTGGAGGAGGAGTTTTGCCAGCAAAAGACGCATGATCCAGCCCCCGGAAAAACTGCTGACCGGAGAGTTCAAATCATCAACGGAGAAGCCCAGGCCCGCCAGAATTTTTTCAATTTCCGGCCGCATCCGAAACACATCCTTACCTTCCAGCAGATGCTGCAACTCCCCCTGCCGCTCCAGCAATCCGGCGAGATCGGAATCGTTCTGAGAAAGACTTGCAAGTTTGTTGCCAATTTTCTCCACCTCTTCCTGATAGGCAAGAATATCGTCAAAGGCGGTCTCTGCCTCCTCATAGAGAGTAGAGTCGGTCAAGTCCATGGTGATTTCCTGGGGAAGATAGGCAACCGTAAACCAGGAAGCCCGGCTGAGAACCCCACTATCGGTTTCCATCTCACCAGCCATGATTTTTAAAAGAGAGGTTTTGCCGGCACCATTAACTCCGATAAGGCTGACCCTTTCACCATTGTGAACGGTGGTAGAGACATTATTAAATATATGTTTACGGCCATACTGAAGGGAGAGGTTATTTATACTGAGCATTTTAAGTTTGGGATTACAGGTTTTAAGGTTATGGTTTTGACGACAACTGTCAGAAAATTAACGGTTGGTTATTGTAACAGGGGGAATTAAAACACCAAATGAGGACATCAGTGTAAATGTTCGGCTATCACCCCACGGAGTCTACTGTACAGACAAGGCATGCCTTGTCTCTACCTATTCGCCTCACCCGTTATCCGGCACTCAGACCTGTGATACGACCTCAGTACTTGAAAAACAAAATTGAGTGCCGGATAACGGGAGAGGCGAATAGAACAAACCTGGGGCAATATCCTGCGGTCGCTTACCTGCTGCGTTATCTTCACCATTTTCGTACTCGGTACACGAACAACTGCAGGATTTAGGTTAAATGAAACATCTGTACGGTGCCGCATCCAGAATGTTGTGAGGGATGGCGATGTGGAAAACCTCGTTCTTACCCGATTGTCTTAGTTTTGCCGTTTCTTTTTCACTATCTGTTCCTGATTTTCTCAAGACAGATCGTGAAAAGCATGTGTCGGCTGGTCTGAAATCATGGAAAGAGTCAGGTGACTTACTGGTTCCTTTGATATGGAGTGGGAAATTTCTTCCGGTGCTGCGGAGCATATTGAGAAAAAATAGCTTATGATGAATGTGAATATAGTCAATAGGGCAGCGATACCGCCAATGACCTGGAAGAGCAATGTAGTTCTCTCTCTCCGAATGGCTTTGTTGAGTTCATCTCTATTGGAATTGAGCTTTTCTACATTATCTACAAGCAACTAACTGTAGGTGTTTGCGTCCGTTTTTATAGAACTCGCCCCTGGTTTTGCTTTCGTTATTATTGCGGATAAAGTCTCTTGCTTGTCTTATATCTTGCTGAATGTCAGCATAATCAGGAATTACTATAGCGACCTGTACCTTGCGGTAATCTTCTTTGAATATCTTAAATTCAAGGAGATGGTAAACTATTGATGCTTCATAAGCGTCGTATACAGCTCGCTTACAATGCTTAACAGAATCTTCAAGCTCTTCTTTGTTGTCTGTGTCGCTTAAATAGCGTACAAGATGATTTCCACAGTATCTAAGTTGGTTTACTGCAGGGACAACCAGCTCACTTCCGAAATCTTCGATTTCTTTTATCGCAATCTCAGCTTCGTTGAACAGTTCGCCAATGTGAGCCAACTGTTTCTGGTCATCCTCAAATTCACTATTCATCTTTCGGTAACAAAGAGTGCTTTTTTGCGAGCACGCAGATCATCCCTGGTAAGAAATCTTCCGAGTTGAACGGAGACATTTCCCCGTGATGTCATGCTTGCAGCTTTTCGACGCAACACTCTTTTTTCCTCCTTTCCATGACGAGGTACAGAAGGCGGTAGAAGCGACTTCAACGATTCAAAAAACATGTTTTCCCCTTCTCCTATTATGGGATAAATAATTAAAATGTGGCTCATTAACTAAAATATAATTGAGCAAATTTAACAAAAAGAACCAGTTTGTCAAGAATTATATTATGCAAAAAAACAGAGTGTCCTGCCCTGCCTGTGAGTTGCGAACAACGAAGGCAGGCAGGGCGTAATGAGGGTGAAGTTACCAAAAGATAAGTCTTTCACACACCGTTCGCAAGATATTTAGTTAAGAGTTACGCTTTATGAACGGAGCAAACGAACCATCCCTCTAAGCTGAGCTGGCTCAAGCTTCACTGTAAACCTGTCGCTAAGTCCAAGTTCTGCCAATCTTTTCATATTTGCTGATTTCATCCCCCTAAATACAGATTGATCACGGGGTGAAATACAGAGTTCCACTTTATCGTCGGGGTGAACCCTACTTAGAAGGGAACGGGTTTTCCGGAGCATCAGCCGAGAGGAAACCAATTCACCAAAGGCGGGATGATAGGGGCCGCTTACAAGTGAATCTTCCAGCTCTATTCCTGCCTGCAAACCAATCCGGATGACAGGGACACCAGCTTTATTACATTTTTTCTTTATCCAAGCCGCCTGGATAACAGCTTTGCCCATGCTGAGCGGTTGATATTTCCCCTCTTTAAACCAGCGGGCAAGAGGGCTGCCATAAACCACCAGCACCGGATAGAGCCGAATAAAGTCAGGTTTAATTGCCACCACTCCGCTTATGGTTTGGCGAAGGCTGGCGAAACTCTGTCCCGGCAGACCAACCATGAGTTGCAGACCAAGCTCTAATCCGCTATCCTGAATAAGCTCTGATGCCAAAAAACAGTCCCTGCCCGTATGTCCCCGCCTGCTTAACCCCAGCACCCTGTCATCGAGTGACTGCACCCCCAGTTCAACGGTTTGAACAGAATACGATTTAAGCAGAGCAAGGTTTTCCTGGTCAACAGCATCGGGTCTGGTCGAGAGACGGATACCATCCACCTCTTTATTGTCAATAAATTTGGCAACCGCTCCAAGCAGTTCTTCCTGCCGTTCCCTGGCAAGACAGGTAAATGAACCACCGTAAAATGCAACCTGTACCTTATTTTTCTTTTCTCCCCTTCCCCACTCAAGCCACCTGCGGATAACAAGAGCAATCTTTTCTCTGTTTATCGGCTCCCCCCGGACACCGCTTATTCGTCTTTGATTGCAAAAAACACAGCTATGTCTGCACCCTTCATGGGGGATAAATATCGGAATAACAAGGTTCACGGTCAAACGCACTTTTGTTGATTAATTTTTTAAAATCCCCTGAGAAAGGTTCTTCAGAGCCTGAGTCGCAGCCTGCTGTTCAGCTTCTTTTTTACTGGAAGCCCGGCCACTGCCCAATACCTTCTCATTAAAATGAACCGATACCGAAAATATCCGGGCATGGGATGGTCCATCTTCCGAGTCCAGCACATATTGCGGCCCCTGATTATATCGCTCCTGAAGTATCTCCTGAAGAGAGCTTTTTCCATCTATCAAAACCAGAGATTTTTGCCGTTCATCAATCAGGGGGGTAAAAAATCGATGTGCAAAGTCCTGAGCAGCTTCATAACCACCATCAATAAATAATCCGCCTACTATTGCCTCATACGCACAGGAAAGAATGGAGGACTTGCTCCGACCGGATGATATCTCTTCACCCTTGCCGAGAAGCAGATATTTTCCCAGTTCCAAATCCCTCGCCATCCCGCTTAAACCGGTTTCATTGACCAGGGCTGAGCGAATTCTGGTCAGCTTACCTTCCCGCATTCGGGGAAAACGAACAAAAAGAAGATGGCCCACGGTTAGATCCAGAACAGCGTCACCAAGAAACTCCTGAATTTCATTATGAGTGCTGCAGTCCAAGCGTTCAAATGCAAAGGAGCTGTGGATTAAAGCCGTCAGCAAAAGATCTATATCCTTGAACCTGTAACCAATTTTATCTTCCAGTTCCCTTAAACCTTCTTCGTTGTCCTGAACCAATGCGTGTAAAGTTGTCCCCATATGGCAGATTTCCTCTTGTCAAAACATAAATAATAGGATAAATAGTTCTTCCGTTAAATGAAATGCTGATCTGAACAGGAAAAACCTGCCGATGATACAGTTTTTCAGAAATTTTCTTCGTACGGATAAAGATACGGCGACGTAGCCAAGCGGTAAGGCAGTGGTCTGCAAAACCATTATTCAGCGGTTCAAATCCGCTCGTCGCCTCCAGGTATTAAAAGGGATTATCTGATTTTCAGATAATCCCTTTTTTTATTGCTTGTATCCGGCACTCACCAGCTTATTCAACATTATGTTTTTAATGATGGGTGAGTGTCGGATTCAAGCCAGCAGATAATTGTGCTGCCCCCCACCCCCTGATTTTCTTTTTCTATATGGCCCTGCCCGCCTTTCCGGGCAAAAGACTCCAAAAATAAACTACACGGCTGTATGTCTGAAAATTTATAAACATGGAGCTTTAATCGACCTGTATCCGCAACCGGATACAGGTTTTCAAGAAGCTTCTCCCATTCCGACTGCAATATCTCGTTATCATAATCAATGCCACGTCCCTGTTCACCGGAACCAGAAAAAATCCTGGACAATATCACCGGTAAATCTGCCTGCTGCAACTGCTTAATTTTATCAGATTGCATGGATGCAGCAGGGGTAAGAGACGGCAGGCTGAGGGTGATAAGTGACTCAACATTATTCCCGCGTAATTTTTCATAAACCTCCGCCATCATATCAACCACATCTCTGTCAGTGGTAACAAAACAGCTCACAGAATTCAGTGATTCATGGCCAAGACAAAACAGACGGCTCCACGCCTTAAGCCGCAGCCGTTGCAAACCGTCGGTCTGTCCGAATGTCTCGCTGATTGTCCTTGTTAAATCAAAAGGATGATTATTTTCCCTGCGTAATTCAGCAAGCAGTCCTTTCTCCCGTTCATTTATCATGGCAAGCTCACGGCTAAGATCCTGTTGGTCCTGATCAAAAAATTCTCCGAGACTCAAAACCAGCCGGGCCTGCCAGAGCAGCAGCTCCAGTTCTTCGGCTTTTCTGTCATCCGCACCCATACTATTGCGCAGGTTACTGATAATTGAAGATTTTGTTTCCGATTTCCCGGCACCTGATTTAAAGAAAACAAGATTTTTCAATTGAGTTGCATAATCATCACTCCGGCTATGCATCTCACTCAACAAACTTAAAAAACGATCCCGTTCCCCTCCAAGTGGTGCCGGAACATGCATCCGCACGAAATCATCCGGCTCTATGTCTTCCCCATCCACCTCAACAGGTCGAGAGTAGACAAGCTGCGAAAAAATATGTACAAGGGGAAACATAACATCATCAACAGGCATGGTATCTGGAAATATACATGCCGATATTTTTTTATTACTCATCTGTTCTTTATCTGTTACTATTTTTTATTATTACCTGAATCCTGCATGCCGATATGAGAAAAATAATGTCCACCTGATGGTGAAGGTAACAAAAGAACAAATCCCGTATCATAAGACAAAAAAACAGGAAACAGCTCTTGAAACCCAAAAACCTGAAAGAGAAACAATGACAATATTACGGGAAAAAATCACCCTTGCCTTGACAGCCCTTGCCTGGGTTGTCTTCCATGTTCGCACCGGTCCCGACTGGTCAGCAGTTATAACAGGAACCATTATTCAGTTACTCAGCACCGCTCCCTACGCCCTGGGATGTACAATTATCCTGGTCTGCCTGCTTCGTTTTTTTACCGGCGGGGTTACTCCTCCCTGGGATAGAATACTAAGAATATTTTTTACAATCGCCATATTTTTTGCCTTTTTCTTTGCTCTATATGAGTATGGCTACCAGGCAGAAAAAATACGACTCCAGGAAGAGGCTGACTCAACTACCTTATCACGGAGTTTGCCCGATGAAACCCCGAAGGTGAAGTAGTGTTGGGCATGAGAATGGCCCCAGGTCCCAACAATGTGCCGGGACTCGTCACAGAATTACAGCCGGTTTGGGCATTATCACCAAGGATCGCCCCGAATTTTCGCAAACCGCTGTCAATAATCCCGGCCGCTTCTCCTGTTTTTACCCGGATATTTCCCGGCAGGAAACGCAGGTTGGCAAGTTTTGTCCCGGCTCCGAGATTCACATTCAACCCAAGCATAGAGTCGCCAAGATAAGCAAAATGGCCGGCCTTGGCATCATCAAAAAAGAGAGCATGTTTAACCTCAGTGGTATGACCAACCACACATCGTCTGCCAACCAGACAATAACCGCGCATATAAGCACCTTGGCGAATTTCGGTATTATCACCGATAATCAAAGGTTCCTTGAGCATGGCTCCTGACTCGATCAGCACTCCTCTGCCAATGGTGAACCGGTTGCCAATCAGGACAGCACCCGCCATCAGGACAGATGCCCCCGGCAGTAACTCTCCATCACGATACACTTCCAACCTGCCCTTTACAGCATCACCATATTGTATCTTTATTTCATTGCCCGTTCCGGGAAACAGTTCGTCATTGTAAAGAAGCAGAGGTACGCTAAGCGGAACCCCGCTGGTAAACCCCGGACAGACCGGCATGGTACCTGCACGAGTTGCAATATAATTTTTCAGCCTTCCAAGACCCTCCCAGACAAACTCTGTTTTGGCGAATAACTCCCGATGTTCATAATTATCAAGGTTAAAAAAACAGTTTGCATGCAACATGACTTATCCCTTTAACAATAACCTGATTCCAGGCAAATATTCAAGTAATGCTTAAATCAGCACCATACCCCATACCTGTAAATATTTAAACAGCATCCCTCGAAGTTTACGCATCTGCTATATTGATTAGATTCCTTTTTAGCAAGAAAAAACTGTTTTTATTATATTAAAGTGTTACC
>CAZEMY010000018.1:1202-16112 GCA_964513405.1 uncultured Desulfobulbaceae bacterium | reverse complement strand
TGTTCCGGTTTGCAGGTCGTCTGAAAAGGTTTGTCAAGCTGGGGGGAGAAATGATCTCTCTGCCTGCGATTGAGGAAGTACTTATAAATCATCTTGGCGACGATAAAACCTCTGAGCCGGAACTGGCAGTACTCGCTGCCGGTGAAGAGCGACCGGAACTGATACTTCTCACCATAATGGATATTTCCCGCCAGCAGGCGAACGATGCCCTGAAAAAAGCGGGGATGTCACCACTTCATAATATCAGGATGGTTAAGAATATAGAAAAAATCCCCGTACTGGGAAGCGGCAAGATTGATTATCGGCAGTTACAGGAAATGGTCAAAGGGTAGAGTCGGGGATACCTTGTCTCTGTCCTGGTACCACCTCTCTGCGGTGGTACCAGGACAAGATTTCATGTACCGGAAAAACAAAGTTTTGTGAGAGCAATTATCAATAATAAGTTTTTTGAACAGCAGAATATCGAACAGGTAGATAGCGTAGACTTCGAGCGGAGACTCCGAGGAATTTCGAATGATGAAGTAAAAAACTTCTATATTCGACATTCGAAATTCGATGTTCGTTTATATTTTTTCTGCCCGCAGGGCATTATGTTCTGTACATTCCTTAAACGGTGCATCATGCAATCTGATCAGGAAAGTGTCATTCTTGTTCACGGGCTTCTTTCCCATTCCTGTTTAATGGGTAAAATGGAGAAATCCCTTAAAAATGCGGGCTATCTAACGGAAAATATTAATTATCCGTCAAGGAAACATACCATCCCCGTGCTGGCAGAAAAGTTTGTTGCAGAAGCGGTGTGCCGGTGCCGTAATCGCAGTAACGGCAAAATTAATTTTCTTACCCATTCCATGGGTGGAATTCTGGTTCGTTATTATTTGTCTTGTAATCTGCCCTCTTCCATGGGGCGGGTGGTTATGCTGGCACCGCCCAACCATGGCAGTGAAATAGTCGACCGGCTGGCTGCTCAACTATGGTTCAGGTGGCTTATTGGCCCGGCTGGTTGTTCTCTCGGTACCGGGGCAGGTAGTATTAGTATTAGCCACCAGCTTGGTGAAGCCGATTTCCCCTTGGGGATTATTACCGGGGATCGGAGTTTTGATTTCTTATGTTCCTGGATGCTCCCTAAACCAAATGACGGCAAGGTGACACCTGAGAGTGCCAGGCTGGCAGGGATGGATGATTTTTTGATTGTTCCCCACGGCCACTCATTTATCATGAGAAAAAAAAGAGTGATTGATGAGGCGATATACTTTCTAAAGGAAGGAAGGTTCAGGCGGAAGTGATGAGAGTATGGACAGGGGGACAAGGGACAGGATAACAATAACCGAGACACCCATATTAAAAATTGGTTTTCCCCGGTTATTGTTACAGGTGAGCTACATATATCACTCCGCAGAAGGTAAGACCTTGTGCAGTTCAACCCGTCGGTTGAGGGCCCGTCCCTCCGGGGTATTATTAGTGGCAATTGGATTCGCCGGCCCGTATCCCCTTGCGGTAAGCCTATCGGCAGCGACTCCCTGCTCAACAAGATAGTTCATCACTGCGGTTGCCCTTTGCAGGGAGAGGCTCTTGTTGCGGTTTATATTGCCGAGGCTGTCGGTAAAACCGGCAACTTCAAGTTTAGACTCTGTGTGGAGAGCAAGGGTTCTGGCAACATTATTTAAACTCTCTTTTGAAGCTTCAGTCAGATCAGCGGTTCCCGTGGCAAAGGTGATATCAGTCAGGGCTATTTTTTCGTCTGCCTCACAACCAAGTGCATCGACATTACTGCCAGGGGTGGAACCGGGACATAGGTCCAAGCTGTCAGCCACTCCATCCTCATCACTGTCTTTGACCACAGCGGTTTGCACCGGTTCTGTCATTATTTCTATCTTTTCATTGAGCTGGATAGTCTTTTGTGCCTTCTCATCGAGCTGCTGGCGAAGGAACTCAATTTCGTTGGTTTGTCTGGTTAACTCATCAATCTTGCTTTGCATCCGGGAAGTTTCAGCTTCCTTTTCGGCAAATCTTTCCTTTGTTAGAGCCAGCTCATCTGTTTTCCGGGCAGACTCTTTTGCAATCTGCTCTGCCTGAACAACTTTTTCCTCTAATGGTTGGAGCTGTGCTTTAACTTCAGACAGATTTGCAGAGAGTGCGGATTTTTTTACCTCTGCTGCATTTAGATCAGCTTTGCTCTGCTCAAGCTTTGATGTCAGTGCTGCTTTCTCTTCATTCAGGTTTGTGATTGAATTTTGCAGTTCAATTAGTTTGGGTTCAAGGTGTGCCAGGGCGGCCACTTTTCCTTGAAGTTCGTCCAATTCTCCGGCTTTTGTATTGAGTTCTTTTCTGAGACTTTCCAGTTCCGCCAGTTTTGTTTCAGCGGCAGTTAATGCTTTGCTTTTTTGCCCTAATGTTGCTTTTAAAGATGCCGTTTCCTGCTCTAATTTAGCCTGCTTTACTTCATTGTCAGCTAGTGCTTTGCTTTTCTGAGCCAACGATACCTTTAACTCTTCCATTTCCTGAAGAGCCGCGAGAGTTTCCCCCAGTCTGCCTGTCAGGACTGTTTTTTCCTCTTCGAGGACAGTTATGGATGCCCGTAGCCGTGATAACTGGGGATCAATTTTGGCAAGAACCGCTACTTGATCTTGCAGTTTGCTAATGGTCGTTGTTTTTACTTCTAATTCTTGCCTTAGTCTATTTAACTCAATTATCTCTGCTTCAGCAGCAAACAAGGCCTTGTTCTTTTCATCTAATGCTAATCTTAACGCATCCATTTTCTGGATAGTCGCCAGAGTTTCGTTTAACCTTGTTGTAAGCGTCTCGTCTAACCTGTTTGTCAGGTTTATCCTTTCTGCTTTGAGCGTTTTTACGGTATCCTGCATCTGTACCATTTGCGGCTCAATTATGGCAAGTCTCTCTGCTTTAGCCTGTAGCCTGCTGATGGTTGCTGTCTTTGCTGCCAGTTGTTCTCTTAAGTCACTTAGTCCCGCCAGTTTATCTTCGGCAACCGTCAATGCCTCTGTTTTTTCGTTTAATGCAGTTTTTAATGCTTCAACTTCCCCAATAGCAAGCGTCATTGTTTCCAGTTGCCCTACCATGGCTGTTTTTTCTGCTTCGAGCCTGTTTACGGTATCCTGGAGCTGTACCATTTGCGGCTCAATTATGGCAAGTCTCTCTGCCTTAGCCTGTAGTTCGTTGATGTTTTCTGTCTTTGCTGCCAGTTGTTCTCTTAAGTCACTTAGCCCCGCCAGTTCCTCTTCGGCAACCGTTAATGCCTCTGTCTTTTCGTTTAATGCAGTTTTTAATGCTTCAACTTCCCCAATAGCAACCGTCATTGTTTCCAATTGCCCTGCCATGGCTGTTTTTTCTGCTTCGAGCCTGTTTACGGTATCCTGGAGCTGTACCATTTGCGGCTCAATTATGGCAAGTCTCTCTGCCTTAGCCTGTAGTTCGTTGATGTTTTCTGTCTTTGCTGTTAGTTGTTCTCTTAAGTCACTTAGCCCCGCCAGTTCCTCTTCGGCAGCCGTTAATGCCTCTGTTCTTTCGTTTAATGCAGTTTTTAATGCTTCAACTTCCCCAATAGCAACCGACATTGTTTCCAATTGCCCTCTTAAAGACGATCTTTCCTCTTCTGTTGTACTCAGCACTGTTTTTGTTTCGGCAAGAGCAGCCTCTATATCGGTTAACGCGGTGTTTTTGTTTTCAATCTGAATTATTAGAGTGACAAGTTCATTATTCAGGTCTTCAATGGATTCAGTCAACAACCCTGCGTTTGTTTCCAGCTCTACCCTTTTGCTCCTCTCCGCTGCAACTTGCTCGGCCATCTCATTTTTAAGAGAATTAAGTTCGTCTTCCTTTGCTGTAAGCGTGGAACTTATCTCGTTTAATTGAGCTTCTGCTACATTTAAAGATTCAATTTTAATATTGAGTTTATCATCGCTTACTGCCTGCTCCCCTTTCAGGGCAAGCAGGTTATCTTCATTTTCGATGATTTGTTGCTTAAGCTCACTAAGTTTTTCTGTGGACTGGATGGCTATTGCCTCCTGCTCCTGTCCGTAACGAAACATGGCCTCGGCTTTAAGTTCCGCTTTTCCTAATCCATCTTCAAGAAGAGCTATTGTTGACTCAGCTTTTGTCAGCAAGCCTTTGATGGCGGTGTTTTCGTTGAACAGATTCTGTGTTTCTTCCTGTAACAGACCAATTTGGTTGACTTTCTCTTTCTGTAGATTTTCCTGAACAGCCAGTTTTGGTTGAGTCTCTGCAAGGGATGCTTTTAATTTGGCAATGGTTCTTTCTGATCCGGCAAGTTCAACGGCCTGTTTTTCCACATCCTGAACAAGCACATTATTTTTCTCTATTTCTTCGCTGAGTCTTTTGTTCAGATGGTCAATTTCGCTGACAAGTTCCCCTTTGGCGAGTTTTTTTGCCTTTACGGTATCGCTGTGTTGCTTTCCAAGTTTTTGGGATTGTTTTATAACCTCACCCCGTTCCTGCAACTTCTGAGTAAGCTGTTTGTTCTCATTATGTAAGGTTTTGTTTTTTTCTTTAAGCTGGTGGATGAAATTCTTCTGTTCTGCCAACTGGTTTTCAATAACCTGGATATGCTTAGTCTGCTTGTCTATTGCCTGCTGCAGGGTCACAACATCAAGCCGGACAATTTTAACCATCTTTTTTTGAATATAAGCAAGCTCTTGCTCCCGTAGACCCAGCTTTAGGCTTAAATTATCAATCCTTGCCTCGTAGGATGAACTCTGGGCACCAATAAGCTCTTTTTGCTCTTTAATTTCTCCCCGAAGAAGAGCAATTTGAGCCTCAGCATCACTTAGGGAACTCAGGGCTTGTTTGAGCTGTTGCTCAGGGTCATCGCTTATAGCTTGTGGAGTTGGTTCCTTCCGTTTGCCCTCTTGTTTAACATCCTCCGGTATCAACTTAGCGGCTTCCGCTTTTGGTTGTTGTTCTTCGTATTCAACAGTTACGGGTTCTGCATAATACGGGGGGGTGTTAGCTTTGTTGCTGGCATGAATGAACGCAAGCAGGATGTAGATGACTACACCAGCGGCGATTAAAGCAATGTTACGGGGTTTCATAATGCAGATCCTTAAGCTGAGGTTGAGATAATATAAAAAATATTATGAGCCTGTTGATTAAGTTATTTCATGAACTGTTAAATTGGTTTTAGAATAATCGTTGACAGAGGAGGCAGGGTTAACTGTAGAGAAAAATTCATCCCGTGGGATGATTCCGCCCTGGCAGAGAGATTTTCATTTCTGTGAAGACCGCTTCCCCAGTAAACATCCAGGTCTGAGTTGATGATTTCTCTGTATTCGCCACCGGCAGGCACACCGATAGTATAATATTCCCGAGCAAGCGGGGTCATGTTGCAGACGATAATCAGAAAGTTTTCCCTGTCTTTGCCAAAGCGGATAAAAGACAGTACCGAGTTGTCAGAATCATTGGCATCTATCCACTTAAAGCCGTCCCAGTCGAAATCATTTTCGTACAGGGCTGGTTCGCTACGATATACCAGGTTAATGTCTCTGACAAATCTTTGCAGACCGGCGTGATTTGGAGAGTTAAGGACTTCCCATTCCATACCGGTGTCATAGTTCCATTCCTGCCACTGGCCAATATCGTTACCCATAAATAACAGTTTCTTGCCGGAATAACTCCACATGAAGCCGTAAAAGGCTCGCAGGTTGGCAAATTTCTGCCATTCATCGCCGGGCATCTTGTTAATCATTGACCCCTTGCCGTGGACAACTTCATCATGGGATAGGGGCAGAACAAAGTTCTCGTGAAAGGCGTAGAGCATGCCAAAAGTCATTTTGTCATGATGAAATTTTTTATGGATGGGGTCTTTGCTGATATATTCAAGGGAGTCATGCATCCAGCCCATATTCCATTTCAGACTGAACCCAAGCCCGCTAAGGTGGGTGGGGCGGGAGACCATGGGCCAGGAGGTTGATTCTTCGGCAATGGTCAGCACGCCGGGGAAAATACCGTGCAACACCTCGTTGGTTTTCTTTAAGAATGATATGGCTTCCAGGTTTTCCCGTCCCCCATACTTATTTGGAATCCATTCTTCCCGGGAATAATCAAGATAAAGCATTGATGCCACCGCATCCACCCGCAAGCCGTCAATATGGTATTTATCTATCCAGAACAGGGCATTGGCAATCAGAAATGAACAGACTTCATTGCGGCCATAGTTGAAAACCATGGTGCCCCATTCCTGATGTTCTCCCTGGAGAGGGTCGGCATGGGCATATAAGTGGGTGCCGTCAAACCAGTTAAGCCCTGCTCCGTCCTTGGGAAAATGGGCAGGAACCCAGTCTAAAATCACCCCGATATTATGGAGGTGGCATTGATCAATAAAATACATAAAATCAAGCGGGGTGCCGAAGCGGCTGGTCGGGGCAAAAAATCCAAGAACCTGGTATCCCCATGAACCGTCAAAAGGATACTCGGATATGGGCAGGAGTTCAATATGGGTGTAACCCATTTCCAGGACATAGGGGAGAAGGGTGTCGGCGAGTTCCCGGTAATTAAGATATCGTTGTCCCCATTTTTTATCGGAATCTCTTCTCCAGGAACCAAGGTGGACTTCGTAGATGGATATGGGAGTGTCTAAAGCCTGGCGTTTTTCCCTCTCACCAATCCATTGTTTGTCCTGCCACTGATACTGGTCAAGATCGATGACTATGGAGCCGGTTTTGGGTCGTTCCTCCATGTAAAAACCATAGGGGTCAGATTTGTCGAACTCCTGGGAGTCCTGGGTTGTGATGCAGTATTTGTAAACGGCATACTCTTTGAGGGCGGGGACAAAAATTGTCCAGATGCCACTCTCCGAGGGGTGCATGGGGTGGCTTGCTTTATCCCATTCGTTGAAGTCTCCGACCAGACTGACCTGGCGGGCATTGGGAGCCCAGACTGCAAAACTAACCCCTGCCTTACCCTGATGGTTGCTCAGGTGGCTGCCAAGTTTTTCATATCCCCTTTCAAAGGTACCTTCACTGAAAAGGTGTTTGTCAAAATTAGTTAGCAAATGGGTCGATTCTGTCGTGCAGGCAGGTTTAACTGAGCTTTGTTTCATGGACATGGAACCCTCCGTAGAGTGTTGGGTGCCCTTCTCTGGACAGGGCAGTCAGATGATCTTCCCCGACTAACGCCATCCCTGCGGCAAATGCTTCACTTCCAAGGGAGGCGTCTTTTTAAACCTTTGCAGAAGCAGGCAAGCTATAGGTGGGATATTTGTCCTTGGGTTATAGGTGCCATATGCCTCTACCAAACCAAAGCAGGATAAACTATTTTAGGCTGTTTTTCAATGATAAAGCTATAATCTGGATATTCGACATAAGCTGGTTCCCGTAGGTCGGATTAGCGAAAATAAGAATGAAGATAAAAAACATGGTGAATCAAAAATAACCGAAAAGTACCGATACAGCAAGGTTTTAGCGTAATCCGACAACACGGTGAGAGTCGGATTACGCTAAAACCTTGCTCTTATGTCGAATATCGGGTTAAACGGAGAATCTCCTCAATTATCTCCTTGTTGTAATCTTTCATTCGCCAAACTTTTGCCAGAGCAAGAGCATTTTCTGCAATTTCAGGAATGTCTGATTCGCTAATATCAACATCTGCAAGAGCCGTGGGACTTCCAATTTCATCAAACCAGTTGCGAAGCAGACTGATTCCCTGTTCTGCCTGAAGCTTATCACTGTCTGTTTTTTCATGTTCAGGAAAAATTCTTCTTGTTAAAGAGGCAATACGGGCGGGATTTGTCCGGGAAAACCACCTGAGCCACCCCGGAATAATAATAGATAATCCAGCTCCGTGGGGGATGTCATACAGGCTGCTTAAGGAGTGCTCAATCATGTGCATGGGAAAGCCGACCCTGCCAAGTCCGGCGGCGGTAAGCCCGTTTAAGGACAGGGTCGCCGTCCACATGAGGTTTGCCCGGCCGTTATAATCTTTTGGATCAGCAAGGCAGCGGTTGCAGGCATCCATAGAGTTTTCAATCAACCCTTCCATAATTCTGTCTTGCACCGGAGTGTCCGGGTCGCTTGCAGTCATGTAAAATTCAAGGACATGGGATATTGCATCAACAGCCCCGTAGGCGGTGTAGTCAGGGGGGACAGTGAAGGTTATTTCCGGATCCAGGATGGATACTTTCGGGTAGAGCCGCTTGTTTCCAAAACCGAATTTCTGACGGGTCTCTTCATTGGTAATAACCATGCCTGAGTTCATCTCTGAACCGGCTCCGCAAATGGTCAGGATTGTACATATGGGCAAAGCTTTTCTTATGGGTTTTTTGCCGGTGAAAAATTTCCATACATCATGGTCTATTACGGCACCGGCACTGATTGCCTTGGCACTGTCAATAACCGAACCACCACCGACTGCGACAATGACATCAATATTGTCTTGTTTTGCCTTTTTAATGCCTTCTCTGACATGAGCAAGAAGTGGGTTGGTAGTGACTCCTCCATGTTCTATGATTTTGATGCCGGCCTCGCCAAGAGACTTGACAACCTGATCATATAAACCATTTTTTTTAATACTTTCACGGCCATATATAAGTAAAGCTCTGCTGCCCCACAGTTTGGTTTCCGCCCCGATGGCGGGTATTGTCCGGCGGCCAAAGAGTATTTTGGTCGGGTTGTTAAAGACGAAGTTTTGCATGTAATGGTTTTGTGTTGTTATGTTTGTATGGTTGAATTTTCGCTAATTTCGCACCAATCCGAATATTTACTTATTTATTACATTGGTTAAACAGATAAAATCTTCCACCTCTAATCTCTCCCCCCGGATTGATGGTGATATACCACATGATTGAATCGTCTCAGCAAGCTTTTCTTTGTCTTTTATAAAACCAGCCGCCGCCAGCCCGTTGAGCAGGGTTTTTCTCCGTTGACCAAATGCTGCGTTGACCACTTTTCGCAGCATTTGACGATCAACCGTTTTCAGCTTCTCAACCCGCTTGGGTACCGGAAAGAAGGTAAGCCGCACCACGCTTGAATCCACTTTCGGGCGGGGATGAAATTCATCGGGTTTAAGCTCCATCATCATCTTTACTTCAGCACAGCTTGCCAGTAGCACGGTTGGTACACCATATGCCTTGGTTCCGGGCTGGCCGAGTAACCTTAGAGCCACCTCTTTCTGGAGCATAATCAGGGAATATTCTATAATATCGGCATTTTCAAAAAGCTTGAATAAAAACGGGCTGGAGATGGAGTAGGGCAGGTTGGCGACAAATTTAAGCCGGCCTCCGGTTTTATCGACCAGTTCCCGGAAATCAGTTTTAAGAATATCCCCGTGGATAAGCTGGACATTTTCCGGTAAATCCTGCTTCTCTCTGTGCATTCTGATTATCCCGGAATCAGTTTCTATGCCGATAACCTGGTTTGCCGCCTCGGCAAGCGGCCGGGTTAAAGCCCCCAGGCCGACCCCAACCTCGATAACCGTGTCCTGCTTACTTATTCCTGCCAGATTAACAATCCGCTCGGCAGTCTGGCTATGAACAAGAAAATTCTGACCCAGTTTTTTTTTAGGGGCCAGTTTTTGTTCTTTGAGGATATCTTTTGTTCTGGTTCTGTCCATAACTGGTATTTGCATATGTAATTTAAGTCTTTGAGTTTCAGTTAAGTTTGCGTTTGGCTGCCCGTTTTTTACGCAGACCAATAAAAAAATACAGAGATATAAAGTAACCTGTGATGGCAGCGGGTATAGCAATTATTACTCCACCGACCAGGAGGACGGAAATAGTGTTGAAGCCAAGGTTAAACAGGGTTGAAATGCCTTCCGTAAGACTGCCTTCTGTAATTGTATTCAGGAGTCCCTTGATCTGCTCCCAGCTGATTCTACCGGGGAGAATCGCATTACCTACTTTCCAGCAGTAAAAGTATTGGAGGACAAATGTCAAAGGGTTACTGATGGCAATGGCGGCGACGAGTGCTGAAAAGGTATTGACCTTCAAAAGAAGGGTAAGGGGTATAAGTATTATGGTCTGAATTGGCATCAGGGGCAGTACGCCCAGGAAAATACCCAGTCCCATTCCCCTTGCGAGGGAATAAGGGTCTCCCCTCAACCTGGTAAAGCGAATCAGGATATATTTTGCGAAACGAAAAGGATTTAGTGCTTTCAATGTTTTTTCATTTAGTTAAGTGGTGATCGCGGGTAAGCATCATCGTCGGGAGAAATAATATTTCCCTGCTTAAACTGATAATAGCCGGCAAGCCCTATCATGGCGGCATTATCCGTGCAGTATAGCGGATTTGGTATATGGAGGGAAAATCCTGACTGGCGGCAGCGGTTTTTCATCTCTTCCCGAAGCCGTTGGTTACAGGCTACACCTCCGCATATGGCTATGGTTTCATGGTTATTTTTTCTGGCAGCCGAAATAGTTTTTTCAACCAGAACTTCAACCACGGCTTCCTGGAAAGACGCACATATATCTTCCACCGGGATGTTTTTGTTCTGTTGCCGGCATCTGTTAACAAAGTTGGCAACCGAGGTCTTTAGGCCGCTGAAACTGAAATCAGGGCTGTCCTTGCCAAGCCAGGCTCTGGGAAATTTGATGGCATCGGGGTTACCGTTTTGGGCAAATCTGCTGACCTCCGGTCCCCCAGGATACCCCAGATTCAGTAGTTTGGCTACCTTGTCAAAGGCCTCGCCTGCCGCATCGTCACGGGTTCTGCCGATGAGTTGTAGCTCTGTATGGCTGTTGACATGAAACAAACTTGAATTGCCGCCGGAAACAATCAGGGCAGTATAGGGGAAATCAGGTTTTTTTTCTTCAAGCAGTGGTGATAGCAGATGCCCTGCCAGGTGGTCAACACCTACGCAGGGAACTTTCTTAACCATGGCCAGAGCCTTGGCAAAGGTAAAACCTACCAGCAATGAGCCGACCAGCCCCGGTCCCCGAGTAGTGGCAATTAACTCTATGTCGTCTAAGTTGACGGCGGCATCAGCCAGAGCCTGGTCAACAACTGGTCTTATTGCTTCAATATGGGCACGGGACGCAAGTTCCGGGACAATGCCGCCAAATTTGGAGTGGATATCAAACTGGCTGGAGATGATGCTTGAGAGCACACGGTATGGTCCGTTTATCACCGCAGCAGCGGTGTCGTCACAGGAGCTTTCAATGGCAAGGATAAGCATAGATTGGTCTGTCTTGTAATGTTGTTGATTCGGTGGTACTTGTTGTTTATGGCTAAGGATTAGTTTGAGCCAAGTCCTATTTTACCACCTTAGGTGAGATAGTATAGCAGAAAAAACAAAATAGGTCTGTACCTGATATTGCCTGAAATTGCAAGATTAACTGTCTGGAGATGGTGTAATTGTCAGATGAATGAAAAAAATAATAAGTTGCCGGTAATTCCTCTTATCGACAGGTATGAGCGGGTAATCTCATACCTAAGGCTCTCTTTGACCGATCGTTGTAACCTGCGTTGCGGGTACTGTGTCAGCGGGGAAGAGCAGGACGGGGGAGTTGTCAAGCTGGCCCGGGATGAGCTTTTAACCTATGAGGAATTATTAAGGGTGATCCGGATTGCCGTGCCAATGGGTATCTCAAAGGTTCGCCTGACCGGTGGTGAACCTCTGGTTCGTCGGGACATTATAAGTTTTGCCCGCAACCTCGGGGAAATAGAAGGATTGAATGATATTCGCATGACCACTAATGGGGTTTTGCTGGGAAAGTTTGCTGGAGAACTTCTTGCCGCCGGGGTAAGGAAAATAAATATAAGTCTTGATACTCTGAAACCGGAACGATTTGCTGAAATAACAGGAAGCGATAGTTTCGCTCAGGTCTGGGAGTCCATCGAGACGGTGCTGACACTTGGTTTTTTTTCACTAAAGCTGAATATGGTGGTGATGCGTGGTGTTAATGATGATGAACTTGTTGATTTTGCCCGTTTGTCCAGGGAGAGAAACCTTCAGGTTCGTTTTATTGAGTTTATGCCAATCGGTGCTTCTACCCGCTGGAGCAGGGGTACCTATATGAAGAGTGATGCAATCATGTCCCGTTTGTCAGTTATTGGTGAGTTGCTGCCGGTGGCGATGGATGTATCTGATGGCCCGGCCAGAGTGTTCAGGATGGGGGACGACTCCATTGGTTCATTGGGTTTTATCAGCCCCATAAGTCATCATTTCTGTGACCGCTGCAACCGTTTGCGTTTAACTTCAGAGGGACGGCTTCGTTCATGCCTGCTTAATGACCAGGAAACAGATCTCCGTAAGGTTTTAAGGCAGGGATGCAGTGATGAGGATATTGCAAAGACTTTTCTCGCTGCTATTTATAACAAGCCAAGAGGTCATCACCTTGAAAAAAAGCGGCTTGAGGAAGAAGGGGCAGGCGGGCTGGATTGTCATGGCAGGATGTCCAGAATAGGTGGTTGACAGTAAAACAAGCCGCTTGTGATATGTAGTTAATGGATAGGTATTGGTGGTTTATTGCTTTTATGTATAGAAAGGTTAAGGCTTGTATGGTAATAGTTATCGTTAGATCTTTGTTTGGCTAAGTCATCTTGTTTTAATTTTACTATGGAGGTGTTATGAAAAAAAGTGTGAGAAAATTTGCCTTGCTTTGTTGCTTAACTGCACCGCTTGTTGTCGGTTGTGCTGCCGAAAAGCCACAAGTGTCCGCAGATGTTGGGGCAGTAATTCAGGATGTTCAACAGCAAAGTGTTATTAAGGGGAAAATAGCCGGTAAATCCAATCGGGCAAAAACCATTTTCCTTACGGTGGGCAAGGGGGTCAAAGCCAGTACCACTATGTTGCGCTTCACTGATGAAACAACCGGAATTGAATTTGCAAAAAAAGGTGAAGCTGCAATTATTACCTATAAACATATTGATGGTGACAAGGTTGCTGTCTCTGTAAAACCGAAGTTAGCTAAGTTGCCCCCCGGTGTTGTGGAAATAAAGACAGCTGAGTTAAGAGCGATCATTGAAGAGGGCGGGGATATATTTCTTGTCGACTCAAGGCCGGTCAGTCGTTTTAATCAGGCACACTTGCCCGGTGCTGTCAGTATCCCGATTGATAAGCCGGAAGAGGATAAAAAAGCTATTTTGCCCAAAGATAAGGAGTCGTTGCTGGTTTTTTATTGTGGCGGTCCCACATGAACCATGTCTCCCAAAAGCGCCGGTCTGGCGGTTAAATATGGTTACAGCAATGTTCGTGTCTATCTTGGGGGTGAACCTGCCTGGGCAGCAGGGGGTTTCCCGCTCTATGCATCAAACGATTTTATAACCACTGGTAATATCGTTCTGCTTGATATCAGGTCAACTGACAAGGCTGTTGCCGGGCGGATTCCCAGAGCGATTGCTATCCCTTTTGAAAAGCTTGATGATCGCCTTGACGATATTCCCCGTAATGCTCCGGTTGTTCTCTATAATGACGATAAGGAAGAGCTAATGGAAGCTCTTGCTGATTTCAAAGATGATGGATTTAAATTTGTATCTTTTGTCAAAGGTAACTTTCAGGGCTGGGTTGATGGTGGTGGAGAGGTTGAAACAGGACCGATTTTTTCAACCGAAATAACTTGGAGGCGGATACTTGGCAAAGGTGAAGTGTCTGTTGCCGAGTTCAAGGCCGCCACAGAAGGTAAAATTCCCAATGTTATGATAATTGATGCCAGGACTGATGAGGAAATTTCCCAGCTTGGGATTTTTAAAAATACGGTGAATATTCCTCTGGATATGATTCCTGGTATGGTTGACAGCCTGCCGAGAGATAAGAGAATCTTTATTCATTGTGCCACCGGGGCCAGGGCTGATCTTGCCTACAGGGTGCTTAAGGATGCAGGACTTGATGTGAAATTTCTTCTCTTGAATATCAGCGATGCGGAATGTGATTGTGTGATAATCAGGCCATAACATTATGACCTGGAAACCGGTTTATGATGCCGAAGGGAAGTTATCAACAGTTCCTGCCACTGTGGCAGGAACTGTTACAGCCAGTCAGGTTAAGGCTCTCTCGGTGTTCAGGTATGAAATTAATGAATTAGTGTAACAGGTATGGTGACATGAGATATTACTTTGTTTGCTATACTACCCAAAGCAAAACTTTTTAAACTTGACATTCCCCTCGTCCCCATAATAATTTGGTCAACGCCCTGTTGTTTAGCAGTATTTACTATAGCCTCAGCTGTGTCCCCTGACTCAATCAGAGCTGTTTCAACAGAAGAAACCCCTTCTGCGTCGAACATTTCTTTTGTATCTCTTAAAATGGAGTCATAATTTTCTTTGGCAGCCTCTATTATTTTCTCTGGATTGGCCATAAAATCTCTGGCACGCTGAAAATCAGAAAGGTTAATGACAGTTATAACAATAAAGTTCACACTGGAATGATTTTTTGCCAAGTTTAAAGCGTGCTTCACAGCATTTTTTGAAGATTCAGAGCCATCCACTGGTAATAAAATTTTCATTTCTTTTCCCCTGTTTCTTTAAATTAATTTTATTGATTGTGCCTGACTTTGTGAAGTCAATGCTGAAACAACCTGAATCTAATGTCCTCTACGGGCAGAACGAATCCATTAACTATGAAATGCGACTATATCGATACTACTTGCACTTTGCAAGTAGTGTTTTCAAAACTCTTCTCCAGCGTGGGGGACAGGATGATATTTACATTTAAGAGACCTTCATTTGTCAATAACTGACAATCGACCAGTTAAAATGAATGGTTCCCACAGAAAATTTAATTTTCCGATACTTTAAAATTAATATGGAATAAGACCGCAATCCTCAAGTATTTGCTGTCCTTCTTTGCTCAGTGCCAGCTTTAAAAAAGATTTTGCTGTTTCAGAGTGTGCTGATTTGTTGGTTATTGCAATAGCAAATTCAATGGGAGCACCGATAATAGTAGACATCTTACCAGGCTGCCTTCTGAAACGCTTAAAGCCGCATCACTGGCATGTGGATTGTTTTT
>CAZEMY010000018.1:0-1102 GCA_964513405.1 uncultured Desulfobulbaceae bacterium | reverse complement strand
CCAGGCTGCCTTCTGAAACGCTTAAAGCCGCATCACTGGCATGTGGATTGTTTTTTTTGAAGAGGCACTTGTTGTGCAGCTTCTCCTGTAAACCTGTTGCTTGATAATATTTCTCAGCCAATTGCCAAACCAGCAGTGTTCTGCAACCACAAGGATCTAAAATTTCCCCGGAGCGGCCAAATACCACATCTTTGCTCAATAAAACATCTATCCAGTTATCTCCTTTGATTTCGGCTTCATCTCTGGAAAGATGGTCATAAGCCAGGGCAATTTGATCGTTAGCAAAGATGTAATATTTGGTTACATATTCAGGTATTAATGTTTCCTCAAAAATATTGGTATGGGTGAGGGCAATTATATCTACCTGTTTTCCATTTTTAATTTTCCTGGCACATGTTCTGGAACCACACGCTTCTACATCTATTTGCAGCTCTTTATGACGGGTTGCAAATAGTTTGGTAAATTGGAACATGGGTTTTTTATGGCTCCGGCATGTAATATCTTTAATTTTTGTATCAATGTTAATCCTCCATAATATTACTGGATTTATATTCACGCAGGAACAGTTGCATTTTTTCAGCCTTGTTTTCTATAAGGTCAATGCAGTGAGATAAAGCCTTGTGGCCGAGGCGGCTTAATTTGTAACTTCTTCTCGCAGGACCGGTTAAACCGGTTTCCCACTTTGATATAATCAAGCCATCCTTTTCCAGGCGGCGCAAATTTCGGTAAATAGTTGCCGGATCAGCCTCTACTTCACAAAAATCCACCTCATTTATATGCTGAATTAATTCATAACCATGGGAATGTTTTTCAGCAAGGAAAAATAATAAAGTCGGGACCAGCATTTTATCAATATTGGCAGAAATATAATTCAGGTGCGGTTCTTTAGAATCAACTCTCACCGGTACCTCCTTTTTTTTAAAAATAATTATCAATTGTAAAATGCACTACATTTAGTTGGTTACAAAGGATAAAGCAAGTTTTTCACTCCTTATTTTAAAGACGGTCAATATAATGTGTACCATATGGGAATCCCTGGCTGGTATTTAAGAGGATCATCATAACCTGAAAAGTAACAGTTGACTAATTTCCCTAAACTGGT
>CAZEMY010000017.1:0-16725 GCA_964513405.1 uncultured Desulfobulbaceae bacterium | reverse complement strand
ACGCTTATACCTTGCCATTATATATTTTTTGTTTTGATTGTAGTCTTTTCTGTTTATCATCTTTTTCGTTTTACCCGCTAATCCGACCTACGCATCTTAACCTGTCCTTTTATGTCGAATATCCGGTGCTTCATGGATTCTCTATCTTCTCAAGTCTGACAACAGACTCTCCATTTTTTTTCAGTTTGTTCTGAAGCTCATCCTGCTTGTTTTTTTCTTTTTCCACAACCGCAGGCGGAGCATTGGCAATAAATTTTTCATTGGCAAGTTTACCGGAAACTCTTGCCAGCTCTTTTTCAGTCTTGAGCCGTTCCCTGCCAAGTTTTTCCAGTTCAGCCGGGACATCGATCATGCCGGCAAGGGGAATTACCAGCTCAACGCCTTCCACCAATACATGACCGGCATCATTAGGAACCACTCCTTCCTGGACAATATCTATCTTTTCTGCCCGTACCAGGACAGCTATTTTTGGGGAAAACTCTTTCAACAGGGATAATTTATCAGGGTCAGGAGAAATAATTGTCACCGAAACCTTCGCAGTAGGGTGCATCTCCGCCTCCGTACGAATGGTTCTAAGCCCGGAGATAACCGCCATCAGCAAGTCCATGGATTTTTCAGCCTCAGCATCATGCCATCCCGGGTTATCTTTGGGGAAAGGTTCCAGCATAATGGTTGTCCGCTCACCCGGCAACTGGCTCCATATTTCTTCAGTAACAAAAGGGGTTACAGGATGCATGAGCTTGAGAATGTTTTCCATGACCACCAGCAACACCCCTTTTGCCTGTTCCTGAACAACCTTGTCCTGACCAAAAAGATCTGGCTTTATCCATTCGACAAACCAATCACAAAACAGGTGCCAGGTAAACTGGTAAAGGGTGGAGGCAATCTCATTGAAGTTATATTCATCAAGCCCTTTGCGTACCTGGGTCACCGCCCGGTTGGTACGGCTTAATATCCAGCGATAAGGCAAATCAAGCTGCCCGGGATCATCTGTGACTCTGACAATGTCAGGACTAACATCCTTAATGTGCATCTGGGCAAAGCGGGCTGCATTCCAGAGCTTGTTGATAAAACGGCGATACCCTTCAATCCGCTCCTCATCCATCTTTATTTCCCGTCCCTGGGCAGCAAAGGCAGTCATGGTAAAACGAAAGGCATCGGTTCCGTACTGGTCAATCATAACTAACGGGTCAATGACATTACCGGTTGACTTGGACATTTTTTTGCCATGTTTATCCCTGACCAGAGCGTGAAGATAAACATCCTTAAAAGGCACTTCATCAAAGATATGAAGCCCCATCATCATCATCCTTGCCACCCAGAAAAAGATGATATCAAAACTGGTAATCAGGATGGAAGTTGGATAGAAAACTCCCATTTCTCTGGTTTTTTCCGGCCAGCCCATGGTGGAAAAAGGCCAAAGTGCTGAGGAAAACCAGGTATCAAGAACATCCGTCTCCTGATTAAGTTCACTGCTATTACACTTGGGACATTGGCTGGGGTCAACGGTTTCCACCGTTACTTCGCCACACTCACCACAAGTCCAGGCAGGAATCCGATGTCCCCACCAGATCTGCCGTGAAATACACCAGTCCCGGATATTATCCATCCAGCTGTAAAAAGTATTGTCCCAGCTCTTGGGATAAATGTTAATTCTGCCATCCCTTACCGCCGCAACCGCTTTATCTGCAAGGGGACGCACCGAAACAAACCACTGTTTGGAGGTGGTAGGTTCCACAACAGTGGTACAACGATAGCATTCACCTACGGAATGGGCATAGGGTTCAATATTTAATAGAAATCCCTGTTCCTGCAAATCAGCAACAATCTGTTTCCGGCACTCAAAACGATCAAGCCCGGCATATTTACCGGCTTTTTCATTCATCACCCCATGGTTATCCATGATTTTGATCCTCTTTAGATCATGGCGGAGACCAATTTCGTAATCGTCCCGGTCATGGGCAGGAGTTACCTTCAAAGCACCGGTACCAAATTCCATTTGTACATGGTGGTCAAGCACCACCGGAATAACCCGATCAGTAAGGGGGAGCCTTATCCCTATTTTTTCAAGCCCTTTATATCTTTCATCTTCGGGATGAACAGCCACCGCAGTGTCACCCAGCATGGTTTCCGGTCTGGTGGTGGCAACAATTACCTCGCCGGAACCATCCCCATAGGGATAACGGAGATGATACAGTTTGCCGTCGGTGGGCTCGTGCTCAACCTCATCATCCGATAAAGCCGTATGACAGCGGGGGCACCAGTTGACAATATAATCTCCTTTATAAATCAATCCTTCCTTATAAAGACGGACAAAAACTTCCCGTACGGCTTTGGAAAGTCCAGCGTCCATGGTAAACCTTTCCCGATCCCAGTCACAGGAGGCTCCCATCCGCTTTAATTGATTTATTATTGCCCCGCCTTTTTCCTGCCGCCACTCCCATATCTTTTCAATAAATTTTTCCCGGCCCAGATCATGACGACTGAGCTTCTCCTTTGCCAACTGCCTCTCCACCACATTTTGAGTGGCAATCCCGGCATGATCCGTACCCGGAACCCAAAGGGTATTATCCCCTTTCATCCGGTGATAACGAACGAGTATATCCTGAAGGGTATTGTTAAGGGCATGACCGATATGAAGAACTCCGGTAACATTGGGAGGCGGGATAACAATGGAGAAAGCTTCCCTGCCCTCTTCCATCCTGGCAGCAAAACACTTTTCTTTAAGCCATCGTTCATACCAGCGGCTTTCCACCTCAGCAAACTCATACCCCTTGGGGAGATCATATTTTTCCAACATACTCTTTACCTTTATCAGAAGACAGAGGGCAGAGGGCAGAGGGCAGAAGTTAAAACAGCTCGAAGTTTACTCTATCTGCAACCTGCGGCTGATAAAAGACAAACTGCCCATAACCAAACTACCCTTTTCCTCTCTATCTTCCTGTTAAAATTCAATATAATCCAGAAGAACAGATCATGTAAACCAAATGCGAAGCACTAACTATTCTGTCCTCTGTCCTCTGTCCTCTGACTTCTGTCTTCTGATAATCACAACACCGACCATGGCTTAGGCATAAAAACAGACGCATATAAATCCATGGCATAACGATCCGTCATCCCGGCAATAAAATCACAAACCCGCCGATGACGGGATTTTCCCTTGTCATTATTTTTTTTGCCATCACATAAAGGGAAGACTTTTTCTATTCCATCCGGCAACTCATGCTCAAGAAAGAAAGTGTATAGATCACGGATGATTTTCTGAGCCTTGACAAACTCATCGTGAACAGCTCTGTGCCTATACACATTTTCATACAGAAAACTTCGCAAGTCCGTGACTACAGTCTGCATTTTGTCACTCTGATGGAGCCGGTCATCATCATGATGCAAAGTCTCCATAACCAAATCCCTGACCATACTGTCAATCCGCATTGAGGGTCTGCCGCCAATTACCTTACGGAGATGCTCAGGGAGATCGGCTTCACAAATCATCCCGGCTCTGAGGGCATCATCCATGTCATGGTTAAGATAAGCAATAATATCAGCGACTCGCACCGCCTGTCCCTCCATGGTTGCCGGCATTTCCCGGGAATCAGCGGGGAGAATATCACGATACCCTTTGGAATGCTTTAAAATACCGTTGCGGACTTCCCAGGTAAGATTTAAACCTTTGCCATTTTTTTCAAGGGTATCAACCACTCGCAAACTGTGGACAAAATGACGAAAACCGCCGGGATGCAACTCGTTAAGACTGACCTCACCGGCATGACCAAAAGGAGTGTGACCAAGATCATGACCAAGAGCTATAGCCTCGGTCAGGTATTCATTTAGCCTTAGACAGACTGCGATGGTACGGGCAATTTGAGAAACCTCAAGGACATGGGTCAACCTGGTCCGGTAATGATCACCGGCAGGAGCGAGGAACACCTGGGTTTTATGCTTGAGACGACGAAAGGTCTTGGAGTGAATAATGCGATCCCTATCCTGCTGAAAAGCCGTTCGGAGATCGCACTCATGAGTTTCTTTGCGTTGCCTGCCCCTGGTTTCACTGCTCAGGCAGGCATGGGGAGACAGTACCTGCCTTTCCTGCTGTTCAAGCTGATTTCGGATGGATAGATTCATTACTCAGTTTTCCTGATAAAAATAAAGAGTGGTGAAAGTTATATTTATATTTTGAACCTGACAATCAGTATTTATTAGCAGGACAACGATACTGAAACAAGTTTTTTCTTATATTAAAAGCAAATACACCATGATTAAAAGAAGGAGCGGTACCCTTATCAAAAGACAGAGGAAAGAATAATCAATTAAAAGGGCAAGACCGCCCACCGGCTTGTCATACGGTCAAAAACCCGGTAATTGTAAACAAACATTATTTTTATTGGCTTACCCACTTGAAACCCACTTGAAACAGCGTGGAGCCTTATTTAGCGTACATTCCTGAAAATAAAGGAAACGGCATCGCTTAGATTTTCCGCTATGAAATCCGGTTTAGTTTCCTGTTCCGGTGCAATATATTCTAAATCGCCCCGACCGTAACCGCTCAGAACAAGAATAGTCTTTGCACCCACACTCGCTCCACAGCGAATATCAGAGAAACGGTCACCAACCATAAATGACCGGGCAAGGTCTATATTCATTTCCAAGGCAGCCTGTTCAAGAAGTCCGGTTTTTGGTTTTCGGCAGTTACAGTTTTCTCTGAATTTTTCTTTCTTTGCTTCCGGATGATGGGGGCATATATACAAACCATCTATTTTTGCCCCCTCCCCTGCCAGCAGTTTTTTCATTTTTGCGTGTACCTGCTCCAGCAACTCTTCCGGGAAATAACCACGGGCAAGCCCCGACTGGTTAGTCACCACCACCACCGGAATATCAGCCTCGTTGAGAAGACGAATTGCCTTTGCCGCACCATCAAGGAGATGGAAGCGGCTGATATGATTTATATATCCCATCTGTTCATTAATGGTTCCGTCTCTGTCCAGAAATACCGCCGCTCTTTTCATTCTGTTTTTCCCTCATCTTGAGGTGGGAGTTTTTCAAGCAGTTCTTTGACCGCTTTAAAGACCTGTTCAGCACTTATTTGTTCCATACATTGCAGATGTCCCTGCGGGCAATGGGTTTTTTTACAGGGACTGCAATCCATGGAATTGCGAATAATCCTGAACTTATCACACCAGGGCCCGGTGGCTATATGGTCGGTGGAACCGAAAATCGCTGCTGTCGGGGTGGCAAGAGCTGCTGCCACATGCATAAGCCCTGAATCATTGGTGACAAAAACATCACATAAATCAATACAGGCCATGGCTGTGGACAGATCTGTTTTACCAGTCAGGTCAAGAACCGATTTGGCTCTACATGAACCATCTCTTATAACTTCTGCGGCTTTATTATCGGCATCGGTGCCGAAGACAACAATTATTCCATCAAGCTCCCGGCATACTATTTCTGCCAGCCGGGCGAATTTTTCCGCCGGCCACCGCTTGGCAGGACCATAGGCCGCACCGGGATTAAAGCCGATAAGGGGGCGCTTTCCTCTCGTCGTAACAAAATTATTCAGAACAATACTGGCAGAAGTAACCGCTTCTTTACCGGGAAAAAGTTCCAGCCTGTTATCACCGGTCAGAATCCCCAAGCCGGCAACCATTTCCTGATAATAATATACCTGGTGTTTTCCCGCAATATCAGCTGATTTTTTCACCCGATGACTCAGCAGCAGGGAACGACCGTCAGTGGTGTATCCTCCCCTTACCGGGATTCCGGCAAGAAAAGTTATCAGAGCTGCTTCAAAGGCATTCTGGAGCAGGATAGCAGCGGTAAATTGTTCTTTTCTTAACTCTGAAATCAGTCGCAACCTGCCTCTTAATCCATGATGGCGACCCTTTTTTTCATAAAGAAAAATTTTGTCCACCCATGGGCTTTTCTTAAAGACATCCGCCACCCATGGCAGGGCAAGAAGAGTTATTTCTGCATCAGGATAATGGTTGCGAATAGATCTGACAGCAGGGATGGTCATAACCGCATCCCCTATCCAGTTTGTTGAGCGAATCAGAATTTTTGCAGGTTTTTTAGGGAAAACAGCCATTTTATTTATATTATTTGTTCTAAGAGCGAGCAGGGCTCCGCTTAAACAAGCTACAATCTACCGCAAGTTTAAGCGGAACAGGGGGGGAGATTACAAGGCAGTTTAGGCAGTTTACATTGCAACTACTTTTTCAAAAGCATTTAAAATGGTATCAAGCTGTTTGTCTTCCATGTTTATAGCAACAGGATAGACCAAAGTACGGCTCATTAACTCAGCCGATGCCGGCAGGGCATCGGAATCATAGACAAATCTTCTTTTACTGCCGGCGGAGAACGGCCAGCCACCACGAGCCAAGGTTTTCCCGGAGAGCAGGTGTTCCCAGGAAGGATAGAAATGCCATGAATTTTCGCCAAAATTTATGGCACCTGCCCCATTGTCTTTTAAGACCTGATTAACCGCATCCGCCCTCTCTTTGTTCTCTAACATAAAGGCAAAAAAGGTTGCTGAATCACCCTCTTCATCAATTAAGTTTCTGAAACTAACCCCCGCTATTTTGGCAGCCGCTTCTTTTAAAAGCTGTTTGTTTTTTTTCTGGCTGGCAATCATGTTATCAAGTTTTGCCAACTGAGCCAGACCGATAGCACCTTGTATTTCCATCATCCGGTAATTGAAACCAATAAAGCGACGGCCCTCTCCGCCCCTGCCCCCCGGATTTACAGCATGGTCATGACCATGGTCATGGTACTCTGACATATTACGCCATAACTCCTCGTTATTGGTAATACACATTCCCCCCTCGCCGGTGGTCATGGTTTTTACGGAATCAAAGGAAAAAGTCCCTATTGCACCAAAACTGCCGAGATGCCTGCCATTTATCCGTCCGCCTGCCGCCTGGGCTGTGTCCTCTATCACCGGCAGGGAATACTTATCTGCAATGGTCATAATTTTTTCAATATCGGCTGCCGCACCCAGCATATGTACTGCAATAATGGCTTTTGTCTTCCCGGTTATTTTTTTCTCAAGGTCAGCGGGGTCCATATTGAGAGTTGTGTCCACCTCGGTGAACACCGGAACCGCACCCACATCAAGGATTGCTTCCCAAGTGGCAACAAAGGTAAATCCCTGGGTGATAACCTCATCGCCCTCGCCTATTCCAAGTGCGATCAAGGCGACCTTTAAGGCTGCTGTTCCCGAAGTAACCGCCTGAGCATGAGCAGTACCGGTGTAATTTGCAAAGGCCTGCTCAAACTCTCTGACCTTGTAAACCCCCTGTCGCTGCTGGTCGAACTCATAGCGAAACAGAACCCCGGTGTCAAATACTTCAAGAACCTGTTTTTTCTCTTCTTCACCAAAGACTTCAAAACCTGGCATAATTATTACCTCTTCAAGTCAGCTAATTTGTTTTTTTATCTTATTGTCAGAGTCAAGCAAGATGGTTTTCGGCTGAAAATCTCCTCCCTGCCCGTTTATCTCTGCATCTTCCATAAAACAGTAACAGGCAATAATAATAAGGTCGCCAACATGCCCTTTGCGGGCAGCAGCACCGTTTAAACTTATAATCCCGGAACCTTTCTGCCCCTTGAGGGCATAGGTATCAAACCGCTCGCCATTGTTAATATTGTACACCTTGACCTGCTCAAAAGGGAGTATTCCGGCTGCCTCCATAAGTTCTTCGTCAATGGTAAGACTGCCTTCGTAATTCAGATCAGCCCTGGTCACAGTTGCTCTGTGAATCTTAGCTGTCAACATTAAACGGTGCATTTTCCCTCTTATAATTTGACTGTTGTTGTCTAATTGGCTGTAGAACTCTATCTCTGCAAGTCTTGCGTTATGTATTTATCCAAGAGAACTGTTATCAAGGAGTCTGACTTTACCGGCGATGGTCACCGCCATAATTAACCGTGTCGTTTTTTCTGCTATCTCCACCGGTTCAAGGGTCGCTGGATGAACAAAATCTATATAGTCAATGGAAGTCTTCGAATGGGAAAGGATATAATCTTTAAGCTGTTCGTTCAGTTTTTTTGGGTTATCCTCACCTTGGCTGAACAAAGATTTTGCCATGTTTATTGCCCGGAAAAGGCTTAAAGCTGCGTGACTATCTTCGCGGGACAGATAAGAATTTCTTGAACTCATCGCCAATCCGTCTGGTTCACGAACTATGGGATGGGCAAGGATATCAATTTCCATATTCAGATCCAGAACCATCCGGCGAATAACAGCTAACTGCTGAAAATCTTTCTCACCAAATATCGCCAGTTCAGGTCTGACAATGTTAAACAGTTTGCTTACCACTGTGGTTACCCCGGTAAAATGACCGGGACGATCTCTGCCGCATAACCCCTGGGAAAGTCCATTAACCGATACCGTGCTTTGAAATCCGGGCGGATAAATATCCTTATCTTCGGGGATAAACAGTACGGATACTCCCTGTTCACTGGCAAGATCGGCATCCTGTTCTACAGCACGGGGATAGCCGCTCAAATCTTCATTTTTCCCAAACTGGGCAGGGTTAACAAACAGGCTGACAACCACACTGTCAGCCCGTTCTCCCGCCATCCGCATCAGGCTTAAATGTCCTTTATGGAAAAATCCCATGGTTGGTACCAGGCTTATAATTTTTCCGGACTGTTTTTGTTGCCTGCTCCAAGCTGACATTTCAGCGGGGCTGTTGATAATTTGCACTTTTTTGCGAAGAATACTTTTAGTTTCTTTAAGAAATAATCAAAAAAAGAATACATTCAGGGCCATTTGTAAAAACTTGCTGAAATATAAACCCGTTTACATGAGATTTCCGATGGTTTTTTCTACAATAGCCCGGTGCAAGTCAGATTTATCCCGACCTGTTTTATCAATTTCGGCAAGATACTGTTGATACTTGGATACAGCCTCACTGTTTTTGTCCATGACAGCGTAAACCCTGCCCATACTGTAATAGGCATCGGCAACAAATCCCGGAAAAACTATTAACTCCTGGTATAAAGAGATAGCCTCATCAAATTTTTCCAGTTCTTCATTGATTTTTGCCATACGGACAATCAGCAATGGCTCAAGCGGATTGCCCCGGGATATGTTCTCTCTAATAACAGAAAGCTGGGCGGCAGCATCAGCAAGGTTTCCCTGGTCCGCCGCTATTTGGGCAAGTGTGACCATTGCCCAAAGCCCTGAAGGTGTGGTTGTGTACTGCTCACTGACCTGTTCAAGCTGGGCAATCTTTGTCTCGCCATCAAGGCGCATGGCCTCGGCAAGTGCTGTGGCAGCATTGTTATCACGGTATTCATGCCAGGAATTATACAGGGGAATACTTATAGCTGTTATCAAAATTAAAACCGTTGTAATCAGGATGATCCGGTGGTATTTCTCCATAAAAAAAACCACACCTGGAGGCAGGTTTAACTGATCTAAAAAACCACTGCTTTTCGGCTGGGCATTTTCTTTAACATAGTTCTGATCAAAAGGTTTTTGGCTCGCCATATGATTATCTCGATTTAGTAAATTTGGTGATTGAAATAATTTATTTCAGGAAATTTCTCGTTTCTCGTTTCTCGTTTCTCGTTTCTACGCTCCTGCTGGGAAGCATGGATCAGGTAGAAAAATAAGTATAGTTTAATCAGCCTTTGGGAGCAAGCTATTATGTCCTTCCTACTCTGTCTTCTGATACCACTACAGCTTCTACCCTGCCCCGATAAAGAAGAGCCTCTATGGTTTCCTGCTCCTGTACCTGATTGCTGTCAGTTACAACCTCACCATTTTTCTTTCTGACAATTGCATAGCCGCGGGCAAGGGTTGCCAGAGGGCTGACGGTTTCAAGTTTGCTTTTCTGTTGTTTAAATTCAGCCGTACAGCTGTTCAGGTTTTCCCTCATTGCCCGGGTAAGTCGATTATGCAGCTCTGTAATATTATTTATGGCAAGTTGGAGTCTAATCTCGGGGTTTTGTCGTTCAAGGCGAAGCTGGAGAGAGGTTTTTTTATGTTCATTGCCGACCAGTATTTGTTCCATGACCCGGCAGAGTCGCATACTCTGTTGATCAACCCGAATAAGAAGATTGGCAAACAGGCTGGAGAGATTACCAATTTTTTGTTTATTAAGAAGGAGACGATCTGTGTAGCTGTTTAACCTCTGGTTCATAGTCCGAACAAGGCGAACCTTAACTGTTTGCAGCTGTTTTCTCAACACCTCGCCATCCGGCAGGATAAGTTCAGCGGCGGCACTTGGGGTAGGAGCCCGCAGGTCACTGACAAAATCAGCAATGGTAAAATCAATTTCATGACCAACCGCACTGACCACAGGAATTGTTGAAGCTGCAATCGCTCTTGCCAGTTGTTCGTCATTAAACGGCTGCAGGTCTTCTATCGAGCCACCACCCCGGCAGATAACGATGACATCTGTGTCCATGTGGTTGTTAATCAGATCAAGCCCGGCGATGATTTCCCCGGCTGCCTTTTCGCCCTGGACAACAACCGGATATATTGCCAGTCTTGTCCCGGGAAATCTTCGTTGTGCCACCTGGAGGAAATCGCGGACGGCGGCTCCCTTTGGTGAGGTGATCAGAGTTATATGAGCAGGGATATCTGCAAGCGGTTTTTTTCTTTCCTTATCAAAGAGACCCTCGGCAGATAACTTCTCTTTTAACCTCTCAAAAGCTGCCTGGAGTTCTCCAGCCCCATGAAAATCAACATGCTCAACAATTAACTGATAATCGCCCCTTGGCTCATAAACGGAGATCCGACCCCGGCATATGACTTTTTGTCCATCCTCCGGCTGTCTAACAAGATATCGTTGCTGCATTTTAAACAGCACCGCTTTTATCTGCCCTCTGTCGTCTTTAAGAGTAAAATAGAGGTGACCGGAGAATGGTTTGCGGAGATTGGATACCTCCCCTGCAACACTGATAAATGAAAATCTGTTTTCAAGAAGGCTGCGGATGGAACTATTCAGCTCTGAAACTGAATATATTTTTTTATTTTCTCTGGTCATGACAAATTAGAGCGTACACAAGACTTGAACCTTGCATACGCCCAATAGTGACCGTACACACCAGGTAATGATAACAATTCCAGACCTTACAAATCAATATCAGCCAGAAACTTGACCGCTTTTTTCTGTTCCTTACTTAGCTCTTTGGGAATCTGAACCAGTATTTTAATCAGGATATCCCCTCTGTGCCCCCGCGGACTGACGGGAAGACCATGCCCGTTTATCCGCAACCTTGCTTCCTGCTGTATTCCAGCCGGGACTTTAACCTTGAACACTTTGCCGTCCAGGGTTTCCACCTCGATACTTGTACCAAGACAGGCCTTACTAAAGGGGATTTTCTTTTCCATGAGCAGGTTGCTCCCCTCTCTAATAAATACAGAATGAGGCTCAACATTTATCTTTAAATATAAGTCACCGGCGGGGCCACCACTGGAAGAAGGGTTACCTTTACCGGATAACCGCAACCGCTTGCCAGATTCAATGCCTTTGGGAATGGTTACTGATATGTTATTATCATGACCGTTACGGCGCAGGTTAACAGTTTTCTTACTGCCATTTAATACCTCTTCAAGGCTGACGGTGAGTTCATAGGTAACATCACTCCCTTTTACCGGCTGAGGTCTGCATCCGCTCTGACTACAGCCACCACCACCTGCACTTTGAAAAAAGCCTTCAAAACCGCCCATACCGGAAGACCTGAACGAAGAACCAGTAGCACCACCAAAGCCAAACTGACGGAGAATATCATTCATGTCAAAGCCCCGGAAAATATCTTCCTGGGAGTATCTCTTACGGAAACCTGTATCTCCAAAAGTATCATATTCCTGCCGTTTTTTCTTGTCTGAGAGAACAGCATAGGCTTCACTGATTTTTTTGAACTTTTCTTCAGCTGTTTTATCGCCCGCGTTCTTATCAGGATGATACTTTACTGCCAGCTTTCTGTATGACTTTTTTATTTCTTCCGGAGGTGCACCTTTGGCAACTCCCAATACTTCGTAATAACTCATTTGTTTTTTTATTGTTTTATTTTTATCAAACCATGGTTAATATTCCGTTCACCCGCTCACATTATAAGCACGCTGTACTGTTTGTCCATATCAGAAGACAGAAATCAGAGGACAGAATGGTCAGCAGCCAAAGGCTGATATAATTATTAAAACAAGCAAAACAAAATCTTCTGTCTTCTGATATGTGCTTCGCATTCGAAGTCTACGCTATCTACCCTGTTTATGGTTTAAAACGGGACATCTTCTCCGGTTGAGGGTGGATCATTAAAATTCTGACCGGACCCACCTCCACCCTGGTTAGAGGACGAACCACCAAAACCGCCCTGATCACCACCATATCCATCACCTCCGTATCCTCCTCCTCCTCCACCACCGCTACCACTGCCTTTGGGAGTTAGGAATTGCATTTCGCTACCTATGATTTCGGTGGTATAACGATCATTGCCGTTCTGATCCTGCCATTTATTCGTTCGCAGGCGACCCTCAACATATATTTTTAACCCTTTGGACAAGTAATCTCTGCATACCTCAGCCACTCTTCCGAAATATACAACCCTGTGCCATTCGGTCTCCTCCTGCATCTGCCCATCCTGCCCTTTCCACTTTCTTGTTGTCGCAAGCCTCAGCGTTGCCACCGCTGTACCGCTCCCCGTAAAACGAACTTCCGGATCAGCCCCAAGATTACCAATTAACATCACCTTATTTAACATGATTCACCTTTTCATATTTTTTTTTAATGTCTTTTTTATCCGTCCAACAACCTGTACGATAACCGAAAGACCACAGTAATACAAGAACAACAAGAATACAACAACGAATAGTCAACTATTCATGGTCTGTATTTCTAAGCAGTTACCGCAGTGTCAAGCATGGCAGGCAACCCCCCTCTTTCCTGCGGTGTGAACCCGAATACTTCCCTCCAGATGGTGTCATTTTCCATGCAGAAGTACATACAGGTCTTTGCAGAGACATGCTTTGTCAGTTCATCAACAATCACTTTGTACATCTCAACCCGCAGAGAGCGAAAATATCTTGATTTTCCGTCAAGCCCATCCACAAATTCTTCATAAAAAAAATCAGATTTTGGAAATCTATGTGTGGCAATCTCTTTTAAAGAGGGCAGGTAACGCAATGCACCAAGGCTTATCCAGGCAATTTTATCGGCTGGAACCCTCTCAAACAAGGTTTGAATGGTCTCTAAATACCCTTCCCGCCAGCTGGCTTGATAAATAATCGGGTCAAAGTGAAAGGCAAGTTTATACCCCCAGTCAGCACAACGAACCGCAGCCTCAAGTCGCTGGTCAAAAGTTGCTGCCCGGATTTCCTCTCCACTCATAACAGCCGGGCTGTTTAATGACCAGGCAACAATGGTTCGTCCCCCATGCGGTAACCCTTTTAAATTATCAATCACCGCACTCTTGGTTTTAAGTTCCAGCACCGCCCTTTTTTTATCTTTCATATAGGGAACGATATAACGACTCAGTCCGGTTAGCGAGTCAAGGGCAAGGCTGTCGGTGAACTCTCCGGTACCGATCCTGAAAAAATCACCATCACCACTTAAAGAAGAGTCAAGTTCGGCAAACATGTCTTCAATATTAACAAAGAAACTTGTCCAGGGATTGTTAAGATACGCCTGAAGAATACAGTACACACAATCAATCGGACACCCCATACCAATGTTTAGTACCTGATAATCACAACATCTGTATTCCCTTGTGGCAGGGCATGGTTTGAAAAAATTCCCTCTGTTCTTCCTTAGAAAAAGGTGGTGTTTACCACGGCTAAGATTATCAGGATACTGACCGGAAATTTCCGGCACTTCATTATCCTTAATAATATGCAGAGGAAGGTTGGATCTTTTGATTATTTCTTTTGCGTAAGGATGATCAAGACACTCTTCTTCAACATGAAGTCTGTTTATATAAGAGGAGGGATCACCGTAACCTTTTTTTTTCAACCCTCTATTGCCTCATTGCCGTGCGGTCTGCAGGCTGAAATGCTCTCAGGAATAGAAAGATATAATTCTCCCTCCTCCCGACGACCATGCTTGAGACATCCTTTGCCGTATATTTCACATTTACGGGTCAACTCTGCAAAGGCAGCCTGCCGTTGTTCATCACTTAAGATTTTGTTTTTATCTCTCAGTAAGTTACAAATGGCCTTAATTCTAAACTTATCCATCCCAAGGCGATAAATCCGGGAAAGCTGATCATCCCTGCCCCCTTCCTTCAAAGTCAAAGGGGTATCCACGAGTAAAAACGGCTGGTCAACGCTCACCCGCAGCCAGAGGTCATAATCTTCGCAACAGACAAGTCTCTCGTCAAATAAGCCGTAACTCTCAAATAACTCTTTCCTCACCATGACCGTTGACATCCCCACTACACACATTTCCAGACATTTTGAAAAAATAAAACCGTTGCCGGGACTATGTTTTTTTTTCTGATTGACCTGTTTTCCATTTCTAAACCAGAGTTCCCTGGTGTGGCTGATCAGCGTCTTAGGTTCGGCTTGTAAAGCAGCTTTCTGTGTCTCAATTTTTTTCCTGTCCCACCAGTCATCTGAATCCAAAAAACAGAGTATCTCCCCTTGAGCCTCTTTTACGCCGAGATTTCTTGCCGCAGATGCCCCCCGATTTTTCTGGTACAGATAACGAACCGGTAAGGAAGCGGTCTCTGTTTTTTGAGCAACAAGGCTTCTGGTATCATCATCAGAGCCATCGTCAACAATAATTAATTCATCGGGGATCAGGCTTTGCTTAATGACTGATTCCATGGCTCTGTCTAAAAAAGCAGATCTGTTAAAGGTGGGGATTATAACTGAAACCGACATGCTTATTTTTGGGGTTTTGGTTTTGAGGTTATTTTTTGGTTCTGATTTACTTATGATCAACGGGGAATTTATGAAAACTGAACAGTCACAGGCCAATGACAGGGCAACTTAAATATACTTAGATACACACGAATATGTTCTTTATTTGTAAATGTTCGACTATCACCCCATTTTCGTCCGATTCGCCTCACCCGCATATGACTAAATATAGCGGGAGATGCGAATCGAACAAACCTGAGGCAATATTCAAACATTTAAGGGTTAGTGTTTTTTCGCTTATTTAGCACCACCCCGAATATTTAATTTATTTTTTCATTTTTCCATAACAACGAGTGAAATCCTAATCTGCTTCCTGAATCAGGCGTACAGCCTCCACAGCAAGGGCAGACACCGTGGTAGTTTCAGGTTTTCCCTGAATATAAACAACCACTTTACTATCATCTTTCTGAAGATTCATGATCTGGAAAGTCGATTCACTGGCTTTAATCCGTCCCAGCATCCTGACCATCAAAGCCCGCACAACAGGATCTTCATGCTCAAGAAAATGAAGCAGCGAATAAAATGGGGTCTTCCTAATCAGGTCAGGTCTGCTGCCAGCTATCTCACCAAGTCCCCAGAAGGCCGCCTCTCTGGTAGCAGTATCCCCGATAAAATTAAGCAGGTAGCGGGTAAAAGCCCCAAATATATCCGGTCTGTCGCTGATTATGGAGCCAATCGCCTCAACCATTCCCCATGGCATTGCCGCCGAATCATTACAGGCTTCAAAAAGACGATGTAATAAATCAGCCACCAAGCCAGGTTCACGGGTTGCGACCCTGGTACAAACCTGGCCAAGAACCCAGGCAATCCAATATCTGCCCGCCGGATCAGGATGGTACAGCAGGCGTTGCAGGTACCGCAGGGTTCGTTTATCATCAAAAGTTAATTCCACCAGGGTGTCAATATCTCCGGCTGCGGCAAGTTTTTTAACCTCCCGCTTGCAGGTACGCCTCTTTGGGGTGGACGGATCGGGCAAAGGTTCCACATCCGGGATAACCGCACCTTTACGAGGGTCTTCATGCTCCCTGATTGCCAGATCCTGCTTTTTGCGAAACCGCTCTGCAATCTCAGCAATATCCTTATGAAGGCGGACAAAGTAGAGCAACCCCCGCACTGCCCGGCCATCAACATTCTGCTTGGCAACTACCCGGTTGGTTATCTCGTCGTAATTCTCAACCCGGCCGGTTAGATAATCATCTTCAGGCATCAACTCCCAGGCCAGATCCCAAACATCACCGCAGGCGTAGAGCAGGCACTCCACCATGGCTGCCCCAACATTATGACCAGTAGCATCACAGACATACACAGCACCACAGTCACAGCTTCCCGCCGGGAACTCGGTCATTTTCCGCTGGGCCAGTTCGGTTGGCTGACCAACATCATGACCACAGAATGGACACCAGGGGCGAACATTTGCTTCAATTTTATCCGCCATAACCGTTAAGCTACCAGCTTCTCGTTCAGCATTTCAACAAACCTCTCATCAACAGGATACCCAAGTTCTTTTGCTTTATCCATATTGTTTTTTGATTCTTCATAGTCACCATTAAAATACAAGGCAACTGCCAGATTATTCCTTGCCATTGATGAATCAGGCTCAAGGGTAACCGCCTGGCGGGCAGCCTCAACGGCTTTGCCATCTTCCTCGCTCATGGTATAGGCACTGGTTAAGTTTATCCAGGCCGTAATTAAATGCGGTTCAATCTGCACCGCCCGGTTATAACAATCAATGGATTCCTGAACCTGCCCCAGACGCTGACGAATAAGACCAATATTGACATGGGCTTCCGCCATCTTCGGGGTAACAGCAAGAGCCTGCTCGTTCATGGCAAGAGCTGTATCCATATCTTCCT
>CAZEMY010000016.1:0-17358 GCA_964513405.1 uncultured Desulfobulbaceae bacterium | reverse complement strand
AGTATATAGTATCAACCAGTTAACAACGTGTTAATCGTATCACTTTTCTGTATTGTGCCCTCACTGTTCTATCTGTCCCGATTCCATACTGATGACCTGAACAATAACATCCAGGGTTCCGGCTGACTTTCTGTTTTCCTGTATGGAACATCTTTTAACCGCAACAACATGCTCAGGATCCTCTACCCTTTCAATAAAATCCACCAATTGTTTGAGACCAATTGCCCGCAACTTCATCTCCACCATGATCTGCCTGAGCGTGCCATCTCCGCGGGCAGCCGAGGGTTTCATGTAGACAATATGTTCCTTAACCTCACTATCCACTGCCGCTTTTTCAAGAAAAGAAAACAGGGAAAATCCGGCAGGTCGTCTATCAATCTGCCTGGACAGGCTGTTGCTTTGTTGATTGAGCTGCCTGTACTGAGTCTCAATTTCTCCCATCCTGACAACTGCACTTTCATTTCGTTCAATGGCACGGGTAAGTCGTTCCCGCTTATCAAGAATGGGTAGCAACCCAAACTGGATGACCACAAACACCAGAAGGATAACAGCACCGACGCCAAGAGTCAGGCGGTCTTTTGTGGTAAGCTTCATCAATCCCCTGCCCCCGACAGTTGAAGTTTCAATTCAAAACGAATTCCACCCTTCTTTTTATCGGCTGCAGCAGAAACAATCTTCACCTCTGAGTAACTATCTGAATCGGCAAGATTATTTTTGATTATATTGACATTGTTAAACGCATCTGTAGTACCCTTTACCTGTACAGACTCCTGATCAACAACTAATCTTGAAACATGAATTTTTAAGGTTTCAGGAATTTTCCCCGATATATCAGAGAGAATATTAAGTATTCTTTTTTCATCATTGAAAAGGGGAATGGATATTTCCGGTGCCTGGACTTCTCTTAGTTTACCCTCCATCTGCACCAGCGGATTAACAATTCTGGTTATTTCCGGAAAGGTATTTTTGAAAATCGTCTCCATTTCTCCTTTCAGGCGATTGTTATCAGCAGTTAACTGACGATAATCAAACCATAAATACCCAAAGATAATAACAGTAAACAAGCATATTATCCCCGCTCCTGCCCCCATGGTTTTACCAGAAACTCTTGCCAAACCATCAGCAACTGATTTTTTCCTGAAATCCAGACCGTTGACAGATCTTTTCTTTTGCAAACCGCTTAGAGCAAGAGCAAGGGACTGATTATGGAATTCCGGGTGCCATACCCCCAGATCACCTGAAACTGTCACGCCAAAATCCTTAACCGCATTTAAGGAAACAGTTGGAACAGCAAAGATTTCCGATACCTTTTCCGACCATTTCAAGTCATTGTGCAGAAGACCGGAAAGGATAACCTGATCTACCTGAATATCCAAACCTGTTTCTTTCCTGATATATCCCAGGCTGAACTGAATTCTGGCACACAACTCATCAAGACAGGATAAAGCCTCCTGATGATCAAATCTGAAAGGAATCGTATTGCCTTTTTGTGTTTCTTTTATTTCCTGTATTGTTGATACCGACGAGAACTGAACCGGCCAGGGAAACCTGCGGATGAAAACAATCCGATTATCTGTCCAGAAAGTCACAGAAACTGCGTGCATGTCCGTATGGAGAAGAAATCCATTATCACTGAACTTTCCCGAATAAATACACAAAGATGCAAGGACTTCAAGGGATGGCGATATCCGTTTGGTTTTAAGTCCGCAATCCTGCATTACTGTGTTAATATTATCAATAAATTTCTTTTCAACTGCTCCGGCAATGACCTGGCTGCCCGTTTCTCCATAACCTGTCAGGAATGCAGATATTTCCTGCTCTTCAATCGGGACGGCAAGCTGCTCCTCAAGCTCATAATGAAGAATTTTCTGTATTCTACGCCACTCCTTAAATGGAGTGCTGAAATTACGAAGAGATATCTTTGATAAAGAAATCCCGGTGATACAATGGCCACCCTGCCAGGATAAATCCTTAAGAAGAAGCGGTAATCCCACCGCCAGGGGGGTACCTTCATCCAGCACCTGTATGCTATTGGCAAGAACTTTGACATCTCTGCCTTTCTGCTCAACAACAACCGCAGACAGCAAATCACGCCGTATATCAAGGCCAAGAATCGGGGAGGACATTTTTTATGTATTTAAAACATAGTAAAGTTATTTTGTGATTTAATCATGCTCCATTATCCTACTGAACCTGCCAGCGGACAAGTTGCTGTTCGCGGGTATCGGGGTTCCTGAAAATTACTCCCTGTCCATTCCTTTTAAAACCATCCATTTCGCCATCAATCCTGACAAGAAACCATGAACTTGTCGTGGTTAACAAGTCATCATTCAATACTATATCGTCCGGAAAACCGGATACCTGTCCATACCATTGTGGATTGCTCAATAGCTCCCGGTTTTCTTCGTCAAGGCGAAACTCAAGCAACAATTTAACATCATCATCAGACAGGCCTTCTGTCATGGTCATAATAATCTCAAGGGGAGCGGTATTTATATTTATTTTACCATCCTCTCCATAAACGGACAAAAAATCTATAATGCCGGGGTGTTCCTCATCACCATACATAAGTTCCCGGCTGAAACCTTTGACAAAAAGCAACTCTTCCAGATACTGAACCGGACCGTTCCGGCACCTGTAATCAGCATCCTGAGCAAGGTAAAAATCTGCTTCAGCCCCGTTATCCCGTTCGTCATCATCTTCATCAAGCCAGTCGCTAAGTGCGTCTACCAAAGATACAGCCTCGTCCTCTCCATCAACAACAAAGCGACCAGAACCAAGAAAACGCATCCATAACTCTCGCTGGGCAACAGCCTGTTCTTCAGTCTGTCCACTATGTACCAGCCTGTTTATCTGGATTTTTCCAGATAAATCCTGAACCTCAGCGGATATATTCATATCCGGGAAAAGCTGAGCAATTAGTTCCTGGTCAAGCTGGTACCAGGAATCATGCTGGGAATCGGAAGCAAAAATATTTTCTTTCTGATCTGCATACAAAGACACTCTTATAATACTCATACCACCAAGAACAGCACCATGCAACTCAATCCTCTTCCCTTGGCGATCTGCGGCCTGCATCTGCCAGCCCACAGAAACTGTAAGCTGAACGGTGACTGCAACCATAAAACTAATGACGACCAGAACCAGAACAAGGGCCATACCTCTCTGATTACACTTCATCGCCAGTCCCCGAAGGCTTAATCATCCCTACAGGGACTATCACTTTCGTAGTAAAATTTAAAACTGTCTCAGCTTCCGTATCAAGCCAGAACTCAATTGTAAAGCCGACCGCCGCAGGAAGTTTCTTTTCTCTTTCTTCTTCCGTCGGATTGACACCATACCCCTGCCGGGTATCCCAACTCTCAAGTTCATCACCACTATGGTCAAAGAAAACGAATTTTACCTCCCTGATGCGGTCACTAAGCAGAAAAAGATGCTTTTCCTGTTCATATTCTTCTTCTCTTTGCGGCAAGCTCGGAGTATCCCCCCGTAACAAAACAAAACTGCCTTCTTTTTCCCGGTCAGGGGCAAGAACATAAGTTATATTTCCCTGACCGTTTGTTTTATTTTTCTGGCTAAAATCCAGATGAGAGGTGGAAGAAAAACTGAGCAGTTGCCGCCGCCCATCGTTATCTTCTTCTCCAAGGGCAACAAAATCAACATCTGCCGACAGAAACGCCCCTGACAGATCATCACTGATTCGTTCCATGACAATCTGAGCCCGATAATAAATATCCCCCTGGTCACGGGTGACCTCGACAACCCGCAGAGAACCAGATAATGACATGGCAATCATAGCCACAACCAGACCAAGGATAAGAGTGGCAAGCATAACCTCCAGAAGGGTAAAACCAGAGTTACCGATTATCAACTGGCGTTGCCTATTCATCCATCCCCCTCGGAATCCAGACCAGTCACAAGAATGGAACGAAGAATAAACTCCCTGCCATGGGCGGTAACGGTAATATCAACCTGTTTAAGCAGCCCCTCCGCCCCGGTAATGGCGGTGTCCGCCTCACCAAGTTCAATAAATTCTGTCTGCCAGCTATAGGATGGGTACTCTTCACCAAAATCACCTTCATCGTCCATGAGCCAGTCTGGATCAGACAGGGCCAGCTCTGTAAGTTTCTGTTTTGCCAGCAGGGAAGCATCGGTCTCAAAACGAATGTCAGCGGAGATGGAAATACTTCTTGACTGGGAACCAATCAAAGTAACCAGGGCAATGCTTATGATTGCCACAGAGATCATGACTTCAAGCAGGGTAAACCCTTTTTCAGCGTTTTCTTTATTTTTATATTTCAGAGCCTGCATTACCAGCCCAACTGTTCATCATCAAGGGTGAGTGTACCTTCAAAAATCCGTACCACGCTTAGAAAGGGGGAGAGAACAAGGGTCAGGCTCTCACCACTCTCATCTCGAAGGTGAATAACGGTTTTATCAACAAATCCATGGCTGGAAAACGGGATAACCATTTTCCCATCATCTGTGTTTTTCCCGTGAACAGCATCTATATCAACCACCTGGACACTATCTGCAAGTTTAATCTCAAGATTTGAATGCCTGCTCTGTTCACCTGACAACAAGTTGTCTGCTCTCTTAACGGCAACTACCTTGCTGTCCCTGTCAAATAAAAGCAACAACCCGCTCTGGTCAGCCCTTGCCATCAAGGCGGTTTCATTGATTATTCCGGTCAGCTTCCTGGCTGACGATTTCAGGGGGTCATCAAAAAGAAAATTTCTGATATTGGGGACAACAAGCCCGGTCATGGTTGCCAGCAGAACCATGACCACCATCAGCTCCATCAGGGTGAACCCGGATGGAGCTATTGATATTTTTTTTTTCATAACCATCAAATTACAAATACAGCCAGACTATAAATTATAAATGATTACTCAAGTTCCCAGTTATTAACATCCGCATCCTTGCCATCACCACCTGGTTCCCCATCTGCACCATAGGAAGAGAGATCAAAATCACCGTGCAGCCCCGGACTTATATAAATATACTCGTTGCCCCAAGGGTCTTTTGGCACCCTGCCCTTGTCGAAATACCCACCCTCACGCCATTTTTTTGCCAACCTGCCCACCGAAGGAGGCTCCACCAGAGCCAGCAATCCCTGTTCAGTTGTGGGGTATCCGCCATTATCCAGATTATACATTTTTAAAGCCTGTTCTATGGACTGGATATCAACAGATGCCTTAATACGCCTTGCCTCTTCAGGGCGATCCATGATCCGGGGAACAATCATCGTTGCCAGAATACCAAGAATTACCATTACCACCATTAATTCAATAAGGGTAAAACCAGCCTTACCAATACGATTTCTGTTATTTTTCATAAATTTTTTCTTGTTTTTATTTTCAATTTTTATGATTGCAAGGGAAAAGAATTTCAGAATATTGTTTGCACAGAGAAACAGCCATAGGCGAAGCCAATAAAACAAACAAAAATACAAACGGATGGATAAGCAGCCAGCCAATACATATAAACGGCACAAGGACAACCTTTGTCATGGTCTTAAATCCCGATGCAACTGCCATACTGTCGGCAACATACAGATAATTATGAGAGTAGCGACCGATAGGAATCTCGACATATCCGGTCACGGTGTAGAGAATTTCATTGCCACTGCCGCTCTCTCCATGCCTTATCTGCCAGAATAGCAGACCAGACAGATAGTATCAAATTAAAAGCGAAAGAAATTATTTCCCAAAACCACAGACAGGATATTTACAAACTTTGCAATTGCGGCATAAGCCACCATGCCCCATATCGGCAAGTTCCCGACGACCAATAGTCTCACCGCTTAAAATACGAGGCAACACCAGATCAAGAACGGTAATCCGGTGAAACATGCCGCAGGCCGGGATTCCCAGCACAGGCACCTTACCAATCCTCGCAGACAGAAACATTGCCCCGGGAAGCACAGGTGTACCATACACCATATCCTCCCCACCGGCCGCCTTAATCCCCATCCGGGTTACATCATCAGGGTCAACAGACATTCCCCCGGAAGTTATAATCAAATCAGCCCCTTCTCTGAGGCAGTTTTTAATTTCCCCGCCAATCAGTTCAGGATCATCTGGTGCAAAACAAACTTTAATGACCTCAGAGCCAAGAGAGGTAATTTTTTCCCGCAGTACCTCTTCAAAACCATCCTTAATACGACCATAAAAAACTTCATTGCCGGTAATGACAATACCTGCTTTAACTTTGTTCAGAGGAATTACCCTGACCACCTTATCCTTACCAGCCACTATCCTTACGGCCTTCTCCACCACCTTTCTCTCTGCAAGCAAAGGTATAAGACGGGTGGCGGCAATCTGTTCACCTATCTTAACCGGAGTGTTATCGTGCAGGGTGGCACAGATGACATCACCCGAGAGATTCATGGCCAATAACCTATCTCTATCTATCTTTAACAGACCATCAACACTGGCAGTCATCTCTACTTTTCCCTCGACGACCTCCCCGGAAAAATCCACGCCACTACCTGATAATGCCTGAGCAAGAAGAGAGGCCGCTTCATTTTCATGGATTTCGTTTTCAGATAATTCCAAAACAAAAATATGCTCTTTGCCAAGACGACGCAGGTGTTCAACATCCTCCTCACATATAATATGCCCCTTTTTAAAGGCACGACCTTTGAATCTGTCCTTAACTATTTCGGTAACATCGTGGGGCAGAACCATACCCACCGCCTGTTCAACCGGAATGCTTTTTCCCATTTCTATAAATTTTCCTGTCTCAAAAGTTGAAATTTATGTTGAAATCATGCATTATGGATAAAATTCGCAGTTTCCTGTTCAATATTTATACACGGTTATACACCTGCGTCAACACCCGATAACCATTCCAGGAGGAAAAAGAACCCGCCATGATTAAAAAAGACCTGATAGACATTATTGCCTGTCCGAAATGCAAGGGAGCTGTAAAACATAATGAAGAACGGAATATTCTAACCTGCAAAACCTGCCGGCTTTTTTATGAGATACGAGACGATATCCCGGTCATGTTGATTGACGAGGCAAAACCACTGGCATCAACGGAAATGGAATAACAATCAGCCAGTGGCACAGAGCTTTACAGGCAGTTACATTCCGTGTACGGATTTCTTCTTCCATAGAGCATAAAAAAAACCGTTACCCGGCTTTAAAGCCAGATAACGGTTTTTTCCCAGAAAACAGAGTAAAATTATCTCTGTTTCCACCGGGTAAAACTAATTATAACATATTAACCTTTTCTACGGCGAACACCTATCAGTCCTGCCAATCCACCAGCAAGAAGAAGAACAGATGCCGGCACTGGAACAGGGTTTGTTGCGTACTCGACCAGGTATCCGGTATTGGCACCGTACAAGTGCATGGCAGGGGAATCATTCCAATTTCCCGCCACAGAGTCATTCCAAAAAGCAAAGGAAAGGGCATTTTCTTCTACCCCATTATAATCATTAGGCTCACCGGGTGCCCAGTTTGTCCAGTTCCAATCTTCCCCAGTTATCCAGCGCCAGTCGCTATTAGCACTACTTGCACCTGCACTTTGCAATCCTCCCAGCCAAAGTGGCCTCCTTTCAACACTGAATGTACTGGTGATAAAGTCACTTTCTGCCTGAGAAGTTATTGTGGCAAGGTGAGATACTGTAGGAAAATATGCTGTAGCACCGCGGAGTGCAGCCGCCCCTAATGCTTCCCCCCAATTCATCTGGGCATCTACAATTTCATACCAGTTACCATTGCCACCGACATCCGTTGACCACTGCACAGGTGCAGACAGGCCCACATTGGCCTGCAATAAAAGAAAGACCCCCGCCAGCAAAGATACCCCATACTTTTTTTTCATGTCACTCTCCATTAAAGGTTATTTTTACACGAACCAAACACTCCGCTATATAATGCACTATTGAAGCCAAGATATAAAAAAGCATCAAATTTATAGTAATTATATTCTTTTCAGATAGTTACAACTAAAAACAGGATACTTACTTTGGATTTTCAGTTTTTATCTCAGGCTGTTTCTCCGTTTTCACGGAAAAACAGCCCTAAACTCCGGAATTCTCTAAAAAGTATCCGTAAAAAAGAAAACTCATAGCCAAACAATTTCTTTTGCACCAACCATAACGATAGTTCAGGATAAAGGCAAAGCAAATCAGAAACAAGCCATACAATAAATTATTTTTCCCCGTTTTTTCTTAACTGTGCCTGAAACAAATCAGCGAAGGTACCCATTGATTTTGGCTGAGAAGGCTGAGGCGTATATTCATCTTCTTTTATTTTTTTTGCCCCCTTGCCCTGTTCTTTTTTGTCATCGCTGTAATCCTCCGGCACCAGGGATATCCGTTTTTTCTCAGAATCAATATCATCTATCCTAACGGTAATCACCTGCCCCTGCTCAACAACCTCCCGGGGGTGATTAATGCGGCGGCCACTACCGAGTTTGGAAATATGCAACAACCCGTCCACGCCCGCCTCAAGAGTGACAAAGGCACCAAATTCAGCCAACCTGGCAACCGTACCCTGATGAACCGTTCCCACGGGATAATTTTCTTCAACCTTGCTCCATGGGTTTTCAATGGTGTCCCGCAGACTGAGAGAAATTCGCTCTTTATCCCAGTCTATTTTTTTAACCACCACTTCAACTTCCTGTCCCGTACTGAGAATATCATCAACCCGGTCGGTCTGCCCCCAGGCCAGTTCCGAAATGGGAATCAAACCATCAATCCCGCCCAGGTCAACAAAAGCACCAAAATCACGGATTGAAGTTACTGTCCCATGCACCCGCATTTCTTCCTGGAGGGTTTTTTTCAGTTCTTCGCACTGCTCCTGCCTCTGCTCTTCAAGCACTGCCCTTGCAGAGAGAATAATGTTTCTCCCGCCTTCAGCAAATTCCTTGACCTTGAAAGACAGTATCTGACCTATATATTCTTCCGGGTTTTCAATTCGGCGGATATTCATCTGTGAGTATGGACAGAATCCCCGCTGTCCGGAAACCTGTATTTCGAATCCCCCCTTGATTTCGCCAATGACTTTTCCCTGAACAGGAATAGAACTGTGAAATGCCCCTTCAATTTCCTGAAGTGACGCATGACCGGAGCCAAGTCTGGTTGTAAAAATCATCTCACCGCTACGACTGGCAACAAAAAAAACCTTGATTGAATCTCCGGGGTTAACAGTACAGTTATCTTCTTTATCCTGAAATTCAGAAGCTTTTACAACTCCTTCACTTTTTCCGCCAATATCAAGAAATATATTTTCACCGCGAATATCGGCAATAACAGCTTCTATCCGGTCTCCGGGCATTAGTTTTTTTTGTTTTACAGATTTCTCCTGAAACAGATCGGCAAAATTTTTTTCACTCATGATATATTGGTTATGTTAATTTGAAAATGTTCGACTATCACCCCATCTTAGTCCGATTCGGCTCTCCCGCATATGACTAATATAGCGGGAGAGCCGAATCGAACGAACCTGAGGCAATATTCAAACATTTAAAGACTTGTAGTTTATCGCTGATTTCGCATCAACCCGAATGGTCATGTTAATTTGAAAGGTTCATATTTAAGTTTACCGGATTAAGCACATTAGCATAATCGGACAACCATTATTTTTTTTGCCCCTACGGACGAATAATTTCTGTTCCTTGCGGAATATCGAGAAAAAGCACTTCTCCCACCTTCTTCATGTCTTTGGCATCAATGGTATTAATGATATTGTCGGAAAACATCAATTCGGTTATTGATTCAAAATGGTCTACAAGAACAAGATATTTAATCAGATAGTCTTCATCAAACCAGAGTTGGATGGATTTTATCTGTGGATGCGGTTCGCCGGGCAACAGCTGGATGGCTCTCAGGTTACCGCCGATAGGAGAAACCTGAAACCTGTCGTCAGGCGGCCCGGCAATAAAATCATCATTAAGCTCTCGGTCACCGGTAAGAAGACCAAAGGTTATGTCCTGGTTGAATTCTTCAGCAGGCGTAACAATAAGTTGATTATCCCTTTGGTTATAAATAGAGAGTTCTTGACCATCGTTTAAAATTATCTGAAAATCAGGATAGGTATAGTTCCAGCGCATTATGCCTTTACCCTCATCAGGTAAACGGACAAAAACCGCATCACCGCGACCGCTGCGGGAACGGCTGCCGCTTCTCGTTACCTGCTCAAAAGAAAAAACAATGGAGCGGAACTCACTGTATGTCTGTTGCAGCTTCAACAGATGCCGGCTATATATGTTTTTTTCTTTTTCTATTTCTTCTGCCAGCCCGGAAACAGGTAACAGACAAGATAAAAGTAAACACAGGGACAAGGTTAAAAATAATAATAAATTACGCATTTGCTTTTTCCAGAGTAATGGGTCTGGCAAAAATCCTGGCTGCCAGTTCTTCAGCGGTTCCGGTGACATCTGAAACAAAAAACCTGCTTTTCTGCCCCGGATTGTACAGTTTTTTATTTAAACCTGCACGGGATTTCAGATAGTCAGACACAGATATAGCCGCTTCAACAGATGAATCGATAAGTTGTATACGCCTGCCAATGCGGGGGCCTATTAAATGTTTAAGAAGTGGGTAGTGGGTACAGCCAAGAACCAGGGTATCAATCTGTTTGCCCCGAAGTGGATGCAGATAACGGCGGATAATCATTTTGGTTTCCCGCTTGTTCAACCACCCTTCTTCCACAAGGGGGACAAGCAGAGGACAAGCCTTGCTAATGACTGTGCTTTCAGGTCGCAATCTGCTTATGCCCCGTTCATATACTCTGCTTTTTACGGTTGCCGTGGTGCCGATCACGCCAATTCTTCCGGTTTTACTTATAGCAGCTGCCCGGTTAACAGCCGGAGTAATTACATCAAGAACAGGTAAATCATAGCTTTTCTGCAAGAAATCAAAGGAAATGGATGCTGCAGAATTGCAGGCAATAACAATCAGGGTAGCACCATGGCTAATCAAAAAATCCGTGTTTTGCCGAGAGTATTTACCTATGGTTTCAGGACTCTTCGAGCCATATGGAGTGCGGGCAATGTCGCCAAAGTATACCAGCGGATAGCCGGGGCAAATCCGCTCGATGGCACGGGCGACAGTCATTCCACCAACTCCGGAATCAAAAATACCAATCATTTGTGGATAATGGTAATGAGAAATGTTTTGACAGCCATCAATGCGTTTCAGGTATTTTATTTTTCTTTGTCATAAGAGGCTGTCTGAGAATGCCATTTAGGGGACTCCGATATCAGGCATACGACTGTGCTTATTATTCAGTTAAAAAACGATATAGAGCATTGCTAACATAAATGCAATTAAATTAGTTGCAAAGCAAGTATTTTTCATTCTTACGGAAGCGTGAAAATTTTATGCTTAATTACTCTCTGGGGGTTGACATGGAAAAAAAGGATACCTATTATTGACATCGTTATTAGTATGTCATATTTATCTATACTTTAAAATTTAACTTGGAGTGTGAAAACAAACAAGTCTCGACTACAGCGTAACTGTCTGAAATGATATGTCCTATACTGCCACATCAAAACAGTTACCTTATTGTTTACCATTCCCGAACATTACGAGGATATAATTTATGCCTGTTTACGAATATGAATGTCTGCAATGCAGTAAAGTCATTGAAGTTCAACAAAGAATAAGCGATGAGCCATTGTCTTCATGTCCTGAATGCGGCCAGGAAGTGAAAAAACTCATATCAAGAAGCTCTTTTCATCTAAAAGGAAACGGCTGGTATGCAGATGGCTACAGTAATGATAAAGAAAAGAAAAAAGAAACAACAGACAGCAGCCCAACTCCTCCATGCAAAGGCGGCGAGGGAAGTTGTAAAAGCTGCCCTGCTGCTGCATCAACTCCCTGAAGATGTTTCTGTTTCTTTGCTCTGTACGCAGAGCAAAACTCCCTTTTCAACGATAATAACCCCCTTGTCCCCAGTCAGGGAATTGCTTATTCCATAGGTACTGGAATAAGCAATTATTCCCTTGGTGAGTGGATATTTAAATCCATGAAGAGTCACCTGTATATCGTTTTGAATGGGTATCAATGACATTCTCCTGCCATTTTTAGGCAAGATTTCTTTTCTATCCCCATCTCTAAGCAGATAAATGGTAGTATGGTCAGCAAAAAGGGTGATCCGTATTTCCATATAGGACGGGGCAGCAGCCAGGAGAAGATTGGCAAGGCTCATGTCCCAGCGATTGCCAAGGGTAGCGAACAGGTTTATCTCTTTTACCCCTCTGCCAACGGATAGATCAAGGGCAAGTTCAAGGTCGGTTTTATCTTTGTCCTTAGGGTGGATAATTACTTCTGCCCCTGTTTCTGAAAAACGCCTGGCGAGTTCCGGCGGGACGGAATCAAGATCTCCAATTAGAACATGGGGGTTTATATTCAATGCAAAACAATGAGCAAGCCCCCCATCGACAGCAATAATGAGATCACTCTCCTCTGATTTTTCAACAGCCATTTCTTTTGCAGTAAACTTCCCGTTGGCAAATATTGTGCTTTGCATGTTGTTTATTATCCCTGATAAAGTGTTATCTGTCACATAAATATTCGGGTTGGTGCGGAGTCAGCGAAAAACCATGACTCCTTAAATGTTCGACTATCACCTGACTTTAACCAGCGATGTCTGGTTAATTATCAAATTAACTCTCGCCCCTGTTTCAGGCGGCTCCGGGTCAATGGCGAGAATAAAATTAAAGCACAGAGAATCACATGATATTTTCAGCTCATAGGAATGCCCCTGAAAGAGTCTCTCCAGTACAGTACCTTTTATATGTAGTTGGTTATCTGTAATTTCTTGTTTATTTTTTCCCAGCACAGCACCCTCCGAGCGGATGAGAAGACTGCCCTGATACTTACCAAACCCTGGCGGTACCTTATTAAAAAGTTTTGCCAACGGTTGGAGTTTACAATCAATCAAATTACGAAATCCAAGAAAACTGGCCACAGCTTTATTTACAGGTTTACGATAAACTTCTTCAGGGGCATCAAGCTGAATCATACGCCCCTGCATCAGGATACCTATACTATCTGCAATCCTGAATGCTTCGCTCTGGTCGTGGGTTACAAAAACAGCAGTCATCTCCTCTTTTTTAAGAATACTGCGAATTTCCCCCGCCAGCCGATCCCGCAGGGTTCTATCAAGAGAGCCAAGTGGTTCATCAAGGAGAAGTAACCTGGGCCGGGGAGCCAGGCTGCGGGCAAGGGCAACCCTCTGCTGTTCTCCACCGGAAAGATCAGCAACCTTTCTCTCACCTTTGCCCGCCAGCCCGACCAGAGTTTTCATCTCTATCACTCTCTGCTCTTTTGCCTCTTTTGACCACCCGGCCATTTCCAACCCGAAACCGATATTATCATTAATGTTTTTATGGGGGAACAGGGCGTATTCCTGGAACATCATTCCAAAGTTTCGCTTATGGGGGGCAACCCCAGCCATATCATCTCCGTTAAAAGAAATGGAACCACTATCAACTGGTTCCAGACCGGCAATAAGACGAAGAAGAGTAGTCTTTCCCGACCCGGACGGACCAAGCAGGCAAAGAATTTCCCCCTTACCAAGGGTAAAAGAAACATTATCAACGACCTGAGAAATATCATACCGTTTATAAAGTTTATCGACCTGAATAAGATTATTCATCGCCCACCACTTTTGCTAAGTTTTTCCATGATAAAAAAAGCAAGCATGGTAACTATCATAAGAATAACACTCATCGCCATGGCCTGACCATAATTAAGTTCCCCCGGTCTGCTTAAGTACTGAAAGATAGCCACCGGCAAGGTGGGAGTATCCGGTCTGGTAACAAAGACTGAGGCTCCAAACTCCCCCATGCTGATGGCAAAGGCAAAGATTGCGGCGGCAAGCAATGCTTTTTTAATTAAAGGAAAATCTATTCTTATTAATATTGTCAGAGGTGAGGCACCTGACATTGCTGCTGCTTCTTTAAGCCTGATGGGAATGGCACGAAGGGATGGTAACAGGCAACGGATAATAAATGGGAATGCCGCCAGGGTATGGGCAAGGATAATAATAAGGACAGAGTCCCGAATATTAAGCGGAGGATTGTTGAATGAAATGATATACCCTAGGCCGAGTGTTACCGCTGAGGTGGCAAGTGGCAACATAATCACAGCATCCATTAAACCCGTCCCCTTCCTGCCTGTTCTGGCCAGAAATACAGCAGCAGGCAAACCGACTGCAAGCCCAATGAACATGGTTGCCACACCAAAACCGATGCTGTTGGTTATTGCCATAAACGGGGAAACGAAAAACAGAGAATCTTCCTTGTTGACGAAAAGTGCCTGATAATAGCTGATTGTCCAGCCGCCTTCTCCTTGCAGAGAATGGACAAGCAAACCAAGCATGGGAAGTAAAATGAGCGTGGCTACTATGACCATATTTAAAGCGACAAGTATTTTTACCGTTTTGCCGGTAATATTATCCTTGCCCAACTCTTTTTGATTACTCCCCCCAAACCAGGAAAATGAATGGGTTGCTGCAAGTCTCCCATGCAGCCACATAAGAAAAAAATTACAGATTATCTGGATAAAAGACAGGGTAGCAGCCATGGGCAGGTTAAACAGGGAAATTGTCTGCCGGTAAATTTCCACTTCAAGGGTTGCGTACAAGGGACCGCCGAGAATAAGAATAACCCCGAAACTGGTGAAACAAAAAATAAATATTAACAGGGCAGCAGAAGCAATTGCCGGCATCAGAAGGGGTAGAGAAACATGGAAAAAAACTTTTAGGGGAGACGCTCCAAGCATGGCGGCCGCCTGCCGAAGTTTTGGGTCAGCCGCTTCCCAGTAACCGCCAACAATTCTAACCACGATGGCGTAGTTATAAAACACATGGGCAAGGAGAAAAAAATACATGGTCTGTTCTATACGGATGGGCGGGGTAGTGAGGCTTAGAGTCTCCATCAACATGGAGTTAATCAGACCGCTTTCTCCAAGCAGAGCATGAAAGGCCGTGGCAACAACTACGGTGGGAAGAACAAAAGGTACGGTGGTTATAGTCCGAAAGAATGTTTTCCCGGGGAAATCATATTGACCATAAAGCCAGGCACCCGGCAGAGCTACGATAAGAGTCAACAGGGTTGACAAGGCAGCCTGGAAAAAGGTGAATTTAAGGATATTAAAATAGGTTGTGGTTGTGAAAAAGCTGATTAAACCACTGCCCTGCCAGGTACCTTCCGGGAAAAAACTTAAATGAAATATCCTGGCAAGAGGGTAAAAATAAAACAGGGCAAGAAACGATAATGGCAAAATCAGCAGCAGCCATTGGTATTTTTTACTCAACCCCATTATATAGCACCTGCCATGTTGTCCTCTTACGCTCCTTAGTTAACGCAGTACCGCATTAGTCCAGGCTTCTATCCATTTTTCCCGGTTTTTCTCTATGGACTCCGGGGAAACAAAAGACGGAGTTTCGGCAACTTTTGAGTGTTTAACAAATATTTCCGGCAGGTTTGCGGTTTTGTTGGCGGGAAAGACAAACATCTGCAAGGGAATATCTTCCTGAAACGGACGGCTGAGCATGAAATCAACAAGTCTTTCGGCAAGCTCCCTGTTTTTTGTCCCTTTGAGGATGCCGACAAACTCAACCTGACGAAAGGCTGACCCCGGACTGAGTACAGCTCCGGTCGGTGCTTCAACAAGAGGTTTTTCCGAGTAATAAACCGCTGCCGCAGGACTTGACGCATAACTTACCACTATGGGGCGATTTCCTTTTGAGGCAGCGGTAAAATGACTGAAATAGGCCGTCTCCCATCCGTTGACAACCAGGACATTGTTGGCCCGTAATGACTTCCAGTAAGCAAGATATCCTTTTTCGCCAAATTTACCGATGGTGGCAAGAAGAAAGGCAAGACCGGGGGAAGAGGAGGCCGGATTCTGGACAACGGTTAAACTTCGGTATTCGGGCTTTAGCAGATCCGCAAGAGTCGCAGGCGGGAGCAGCTTTTTTTCTGCAAACCATTTTTTATCGTAGTTCAGACAGACATCACCAAAACTGACAGGCAGGAGCCTGTTCTTCTTGTCTATTTTCAGGCTATCCGGGATATTAACAAGTTCCGGAGAATCATAAGGCAAGAAAACATCATGCTTGACGGCACGACTGAAAAAGGTGTTATCCACCCCGAAAAAAACATCCGCCATGGGATTGTCTTTGGAAAGAATTGCCTTGACCAGAGCCTCGCCCGCATTCCCCGCTTTGAATATTTTTAATTTTACACTGTTTTGTTTTTCAAATTCCCCAATAACATCTTTACTGGCGTTGAAGCTGTTATGGGTCATCAGGGTGATGGTTCTTTCTTCTCCAGCCATACTGGTGATAGGCAACAGACAACTAATGGCAATAAAAAACATGGAAAATAAAATCAAACGGCAAGACATAACCCACTCCTTTTGTTGATTGGATATCTGCTCAATAATAATAGAAAGGCCCGTGACCTTTTCTAAAAAAGGCAAAACGGTAATGGCGAGTCGCAGTTATTCTACCCAGCGGACAAGATCGGCAAACTCCATCCGTCCTGGTCTAAATTGATTAAACGGTGAATCAGTATTTGGCCATCCTATGGATATTCCCAGAACTAATCTTTTTGATTTTGGAATATCAAGGAACTCTTTTATTTGCGGTGCATAATCCGTTGCAAATGCCTGGGGAACAGTCCCAAGTCCTTTGGCGTGGGCAGCCAGCATAAGGCTTTGGGCAAAAAGACCCATGTCAAAGATAGACCATGAACTAAGCGAATTATCCTGAAAAAGATAAATGGCATGGGGTGCTCCGTAAAAGTTGAAGTTAGCTTTTTTTGCCATGGGTATAAATTTCGGATCAGAAACATCAATCCCGGTTGCCTCCTTACGCATGGCAAAAAGACGACTAATCTGAGTCTGCTCCCTTTCCGGCCAAGACACGGGAGGAATAAAATCAGGCTGAGCCTCAACATTTTCATCAAGCAGGGCAAGCAGCTTTTCAGATAATTTTTTCTTTTTTTCTTTCGAGACAACAACAACTTCCCAGGGCTGGGAATTTTTGTATGAAGGACTCCACTTCGCCGCATCAATAATTTCTGTAAGCAGCTCCCGTGAAACTTCTTTATCCGTAAACGCCCTGATACTCTTTCTTTCTTTTATAGCGGTGATGGCATCCATTAATATTTCTCCTGTATCACTAAGAGCATGTCCGAGAATACATTTCTCCCCATCTCTTCGTTATTTTAAAAATAATGCTTGCAGGTAGCACTGTTATGTGCGGTTTTAAATTCAAATGAGAGGTATGGATAGATTAAGCAACAACCAGTTTACAGCCTAGGGCTGCCTATTACCCATAAGTAGCACTGGACTAACTAATGCTCTTCTTCCAGCAA
>CAZEMY010000015.1:13814-17825 GCA_964513405.1 uncultured Desulfobulbaceae bacterium | reverse complement strand
TCGGGATGATTGATCAGATTAAGATAAAATGGAATGGTTGTTTTAGGGCCGGTGATTACAAAATTTGTCAGGCACCGCCTCAATCTGTCCACGGTTTCGTTCCATGACCAGCCAAAGGTCATTAGTTTGACGAGAAGCGAATCGTATACTTCAGGAATAACAAAGCCCTGGTAGCAAAACCCGTCTAACCTTACTCCGTGTCCACCGGGGGAACGGTAAACCGTTACCGTTTTCCCGCCTTCCGGCATGAAGTTGTTTTGCGGATCTTCGGCATTGATGCGTACCTCAATGGCATGACCACGAATAACCACATCGTCTTGAGAAAAAGATAATTCTTTGCCAAGGGCAAGTTTGATCTGGGTACGGACAATATCAATTCCCGTAACCATTTCTGTAACGGTATGTTCAACCTGGAGACGGGTGTTGATCTCCATGAAATAAAATGAGCCGTCACTGTCCAAGAGAAATTCAACTGTACCGGCATTGAAATAATTTGCAGCCTTGGCAGCTTGCACAGCTATGTCGCAGACCTTGTCGCTTTGCTCTTTGCTTAAATGAAAAGCCGGGGCAATCTCCACGAGTTTCTGATTTCGTCTCTGGATGGAACAGTCACGGGTACCAAGATGAAGGGTTTTTCCGGTCTTGTCTGCGATTATCTGCACTTCCACATGCTTTGGCCTGACCACAACTTTTTCAAGATAAACCGATTCATCGTTAAAAGCTGCTTTGGCTTCAGATCTGGCAATGGGATACTGTTCAGCAAGCTTGGATTCGTCTTCAACCCTGCGGATACCTCGCCCACCTCCGCCGGATGTGGCTTTGATCATGATCGGGTAGCCATACTTTTTGCCAAAGATGGCAGCTTCTGCAAGACCCGCCTCACCCAGGCTGAGATTTTCCGTACCCGGCACCATGGGGATTCCGGCCTCAGCCATCATGGCTCTTGCCTTAACCTTGTTACCAAGGTTTTCAATAACTGAGCCATCCGGGCCGATGAATATGATTCCGGCATCCTCACATGCCCTGGCAAAAGCCGGATTTTCAGCGAGAAATCCGTATCCTGGATGGATGGCCACGGCTCCGCTGTGGATGGCGGCGTCAATAACCTTTTCGATGTTGAGATAATCGCAGCGGGGACCGTCTCCTATCCAGACAGCTTCGTTTGCAATTCGGATGTGGCGGGAGTCGCGATCCGGGGTTTCATAAATGGCAACGGCTTCATGGTTTAGTTCCTGGATGGCACGAATAATACGGATGGCAATTTCACCACGATTGGCGACAAGAATTTTTGTTTTCAATGTTTTTTGTTTTTATGCCTCTGTTGATATTTTTGTATTTTTGCATTAAGGCGAATGGCCGGTGTGTCACTGCTTAAGGGGAATTGTTATAATAACAGAATTCTTTGACAACAGTAAATGTTGTCTACGGGGTGGAACGCTACCCAAGATTTCTTTGCTGAAAATTACTGAAAATTACTGAAAAAAGCAACTGAAACCATTTTATGGATTATGAAGATGACTGGTTTCCCAGCAGAGCATCAGCATATTCTTGGCAATGGTTCGCCGGACAGTGGTTCAACAAGCCGGGTTCCACCGGAGACAGTGGTCAGTACCACCCGTCCTGGATGTTTTCTGGAAACAGTTCCAATGATCGCACCCTCTGTTCCTTCCGCAGTGGATCGTATTTTATCAAGTATATCCCCAGCCTGTTCCGGAGCTGCAATAATTATGCATTTTCCTTCGTTGGCGAGATAAAGCGGGTCAAGCCCCATAAGTTCACAGGCAGCCCGTACCTCAGGGCGGAGCGGGATTTTTTCCTCATCAATTTCCATACACAGATCAGTTGCCCTGGCAAGTTCGCCGAGCGAAGTGCCAAGACCTCCTCGGGTGGGATCCCGCATGGTATGGACAGCTTTTGGCCAATCCGTGAGGATCGCCTTGCTCAGGAAGTGCAACGGCCTGGTGTCGCTTTTTAAGTCACCGTCCACCTGCAACCCTTCCCGACAGGTTAATATGGTTATGCCGTGATCGGCAATGGTACCGGAGAGGATAATCACATCCCCTTCACGGGCCATGCCCGCTTTTACTTCGATTCCGTTTTGGATAACTCCGATACCGGAGGTGTTGATAAAAATTTTATCCGCCTTTCCTCTGGGAACTACCTTAGTGTCTCCGGTGATGATGGGAACTTTTGCATAATCGCAGGCACTTGCAATGGATTTTATAATCTCTTCCAGCTCTGTAAAACTCAAACCCTCTTCAAGAATAAGCCCCAGGCTTAAACAAAGAGGCTCTGACCCACGCATGGCCAAATCATTTATTGTACCGTTGACCGCCAGCTCACCAATGTTGCCGCCGGGGAAGAAAATAGGATCCACTACGAAACTGTCAGTGGAAAATGCTAACTGTCCCGATTGTGCTTCAATGACTGCTGCATCTTCTAACTGGTTGAGAATCGGATTTCGCAAATATTTCAAAAAAAGGGAGGAAATCAGATTCTGGCTGGCGAGGCCGCCGCTGCCGTGGTCAAGGAGTATTTTTTTATCCATATTAAAGTCACATTCAGGTTGCGGGTTACAGGTAAATTAAAACCGCTAAAGGCGGAAAACTATTCTGACTTCTGTCCTCTGTCTTCTGTCCTCTGATAACGATACCAAGCGGCACAGGTTCCTTCTGCAGAAACCATGCAGGGTCCAACCGGAGAGGACGGAGTACAGCGGCTGCCGAATAGGGGGCATCCTGGTGGAGACTTGATACCTTTTAAAATTTCACCACACTCGCAGCCTTTTGGTTCAATTGATGGTGCTGATTTTATATTAAAAAGGCTGGTTATGTCAAATGTTTTGTAATCATCTTGTACTATCAGCCCGCTGTCTGGTATGTTTCCCAACCCCCGCCATTCACTGTCAGCCGTTGTGAAAACCTGATCAACCAGTTGCCTTGCCTTGAGATTTCCTTTGCGGCTGACAATCCTGCCATAACAGTTTTCTACTTTTGGAGTCCGGTTTTCCACCTGTTCAACAAGGGCAATTATGCCCCTTAGGACATCAGCAGGTTCAAAGCCGGCCACGGCACAGGCTAAGCCGTAATCATCAACAAGAAACTTGAAAGCATCCGAGCCGGTGACGATCGAGACATGCCCGGGACAAAGAAGTCCGTCCACTTTGAGGGCAGGGTCTTCCATAAGCATTTTTAAAGGTGGTCCCATTATTTTATTGGCAGGAAAAATGGAGAAATTAGCAGGGAAATTACTTTCCTTACGCCTTCTCTCTGCCTCAAGAACAGTGGCGGCAATTGTGGGGGTGGTGGTTTCAAAGCCGACACTTAAAAAAACCACCTGTTTGTCTGGATTATTTTCGGCAAAAACAAGGCTGTCCATGGGGGAATAAACAATTTCCACCTTCGCACCTTCAGCCCTAGCATCGGCAAGCGAGCCGTTGCTGCCGGGAACCCTGACCATGTCACCAAAGGTGGTGATAATGACTTCCGGATTTCCGGCAAGCTCGACAAAACCATCAATTATTGATGATGGTGTAACGCATACAGGGCAACCGGGGCCGGAGACAAGTTCCACGGTTTTCGGCAGCATTTGTTTGAGACCATTGCGGAATATGGCCATGGTGTGGGTTCCACAAACTTCCATGATCCGAACCGGTCTGGTTGAGAGGTTGTGCAGCTTTTGGGTTAACGCCCTGACAATATTTTTATCCCGATATTCGTCAAGATATTTCATTGTTTTTCACTGCCTGATGCCAGCCCTGACTTCCCTGCCAGTTCATAGAGAAGTTTCAGGCCTTCTTCAGCGGTTTCGGCATCTACGCAGGTCATGGCAAAACCGGCATGGACGATGAGGTAATCACCTACCTTTGGCTGTCTGTCCACCAGATCCAGGCGGGCTTCCTTGCGGATACCCTCAATTTCAACGAGAGCAATTGTTGGCTTAACGCCATCTTTTCCGCTGCCTTTTAATTCTATTACTTTCATGGGGATAGCAAGGCACATTTTTGTTTAT
>CAZEMY010000015.1:0-13714 GCA_964513405.1 uncultured Desulfobulbaceae bacterium | reverse complement strand
TTTTGTTTATTTTTTTGTTTTTGCGGCAACAAAAGCCTGTCCAAGGGCTATACCCCCGTCATTGACGGGGACTGTTTCACCACTATATACCTGTATTTTGACTTCGTCGAGCCTATCTCCAAGAAACTCCATGAGCATTTTGTTTTGAAAGCATCCGCCACCGAGAAGAATTGGAGTTTCCGGAAAAGATATTTTTATGTGCTTGATCATTGCCAGGGTAGAGCTAACCAGCCAGAGATGAAACCACAAGGCAAGCTCTGCCGGGCTGCTGCCACTTGCCATATCTCTGATCAGCCAGTGAACAAGAGGGGAATGGTCGATGAGCATGGAGCTGTCTTTGTTTCTGCTCCGGCTTGGGGTAATTGTTGCCGTGTAGCACTCAGGCGGGGGCAATTGCTGCTTTTGCCAGCCATCCCAGGCCAGGCTTTCCATCTCCATGGCTGCCTGCCCTTCAAACTGCACCTCCTGTCTGATTCCCAGCAGGGAGGCCACTGCGTCAAAGAGGCGGCCTATGCTTGAGGAAACCGGGGTGTTGATTGATTTTTCCATCATCCCCCTTATTCCGGTGATGGTGTGAGGCGGGATGGCGGTAAGTGATGGTGGCAGGTTATGGGGCTTTTCAATATCAATTCCGGCACTAACAAGCAGGGATAAAGCCATTCTCCAGATTTCCACGGCTGCCCGGTCTCCGCCGGGCAGGGGCAGGGGGGCAAGATGTCCCAGTCTTTCATATCCCTGTTCGTTAATAAACAGAAACTCTCCCCCCCATACCGTATTGTCATCACCAAACCCTGCCCCGTCAAATATGACCCCAATGCCGCTTTTCAAGCCATGTTCTGCCATTATGGCAGCTCCGTGGGCATGGTGGTGCTGAACTGAAGTATTTGCCAGCTCAAGCCCTGTGCAATATCTGGAACTGAGATAGTCGGGGTGTTGATCAGAGCAGGATTTTTCAGCTTTTATTTGCAAAGTTTTTTCCATGTAATCAATGGATTCCTCAAAAAATGCCAGGTTGTCAGGCCCTTTCAGATCACCGATATGCTGACTGAGGAAAAAGTTTTCATCCCTGCTCAAGCAAAAACAATTTTTCAGTTCTGCCCCGCAGGCAATAAAAGAGCCGGTCGTACCGGTAACAGCTATCGGTACCGGGGCAAATCCCCTGGAGCGACGAATCATTTGGGGATGGTTGTTTATTATCCGAACAACTGAATCGTCAACCCTGGTAACTATATTTCTGTTATGGACAAGGAAAAAATCGGCAATATCTGTGAGTTTATCAAAGGCATTCTGATTGTCGGTGCAGAGCGGTTCACCGCTTAGATTTGCCGAGGTCATGACCAGTGCCTGCGGGCAGTTCTCCATGGCAAAGAGAATATGATGGAGCGGGGTATAAGGGAGCATAATCCCGATTTCCTTCAGGTTGGGAGAAACTGTTTCAGCTAATAAGGAAACCGATTTTTTAAAGACCAGGACAATAGGTCTCTCCATGGAGGTAAGCAGCTTTAACTCACAGTCGTTAAACTGGCCGACTTCTATGGCTGCTTTTACATTTGCCACCATAACCGCAAGTGGTTTGCCGTAACGGTGTTTTTTTCGGCGTAACCGGGTAACCGCTTCTTCTGAATCCGCATCAACGCTTAAATGAAATCCCCCCAAACCCTTGATGGCAACGATTTTACCGGCAGACAGGGCCGTTGCACATTGCTGCAAACACTGCTCGCTGTTCTGGCTCAAGAGTGTTCCCCTGTTGTCTGTCCAGCTTAAAGATGGCCCGCATTTTGGGCAGGCATTGGGTTGAGCGTGGAAGCGGCGGTTGCTTGGGTCATTATATTCCCGCTCACAGTCCCGGCACATGGGGAAGTCAGCCATGGCCGTATATTTGCGGTCATAGGGGATCCGTTTAATGATGGTCATTCTCGGTCCGCAGTTGGTACAGTTGGTAAACGGATAATGGAACCTGCGATTATTCTCCGAAAATATATCTCTTACGCAGTCATCACAGGTGGCAATGTCAGGAGAGATAAAGGTAGTGGCTGTTTTGTTGCTGTCTGTGGCAATAATGGTAAAATCTTTCGGTCTATCCCCGGAGGAAATGTTGCTGGTAACAAAACCGGTTATCTTTGCCAGCGGGGGAGGTTTTTTGTTGATGGTATCAATAAAATTGTTGATTTGCTGTTCCTTGCCGAAGAGAAATATTTCTACGCCATTACATGTATTGGTCACAGAACCGGTCAGTTTTAATTGCTGGGCAAGATTATAAACGAACGGCCTGAAGCCAACTCCCTGGACAATTCCCCGGACATGGATTTTCAGACCACTGTCGCCTGTTGGCAGGTTAATGAGAGAGGGTGTTGCAGCCGTCTGTTTCATGGTGTATGTTGACTTATATATGATTAGTGTATGATTGATATTTGATTTGGGTGACCTGTATATTAAATAGTATTAGTATTCTGCATGAATGTGTCAAGTTTTGCAACCAGAGTTGATGGTGACAGCAGTAAGTCCACCCCATTTTTGCGGGATTAAACAAGGGGAGGTTGATATGCCCGACATAGCCGTATTTAGTGCTGATTTTTGTCGTGGAAATTCAGTAATTAAAGAGTTTCTTGAGCGAACTGGTCTGAAGTTGGTTACTGATAACAATGTTGTTGCCAGGGCTTCTGAAATTTCCGGAATGGCAGAAGCAAAGATAGAGAAAACTTTTTCAGCAAAGGTCTCCGCCATGAACAGGTTGACCCATGAAAAAGAAAGAGCTTTTGTTGCCTTACGCCTTGCCATGGCTGATTTTCTCCGGGAAGATAACCTGCTTCTTTCAGGTTACCTGTCACATCTTATTCCAAGAGGGGCAACCCATATCTTGAAAGTCTGCCTCGTAGCCAGGTTGCAGTACCGGGTGGAAGAGGCCATAAGCAAACAGGGTTTAACTGAAAAAAATTCCCGTAAGCTTATTGCCAGGCTTGATGGTGAACGCTCTGCCTGGGTGAACACCATCACCAGTCAGAGTGACCCCTGGGCTTCTTACCTCTACGATATTGTTATTCCTATGGACAAGACATCGGTTACGGCTGCTGTTAACCTGATTGAAGGGCATATTCACCCGGATATTCTTAAAAAAACAGGGGCTTCCGTGCAGGTTTTAGCTGATTATCAGCTGGCTGCCCGGGTGGAGGCTGCCCTCGTTAATGAAGGGCATTACTCGGTTGGTGTCTCTGCATCTTCCGCCAAGGTTTCTCTGACCATAGATAAACCCGTGTTGATGGTTGAGCGTTTGCGGCAGGAATTAAAACGCCTGGTTGGCGGTGTTGCCGGAGTTGAAAATGTAGAATGTCGGTTGGGTAAAAAATTTCATGGAGTTAGCCGGTATAGAAATCATGAGTTTGAACTGCCTGTTAAAGGGATCGTTGCTGATGAGATTGATAGAGATATTTTAACTACACTCTCAGAGAGACTTTTGTTGCGGGGGACAGGCTTTACCGTTGCCCATGATGAAGTATCTGCATTAGAGAAAGTAAAAAAAGAACAGTCTGATATTCTGGTCCTGGATATAAAAAAGCCCGGAATGGACGGTAGAGAGGTCTTAATGCGGCTCAAAGAGACTTATCCTGATCTTGAGATTATTGTCCTCACTGGTTATGGCACAGATGTTGACAAGAAAAAATGTCTGAGTATGGGAGCGTTCGCTTATATTCAGAAGCCTGTTGATATCGATGTAATAACCGACATATTGGAACAGGCTGGTGAACAGGTTCACCGGATGAAAAAATAAATATGAGGGCTTGTGATGACGGTTAACCTTTAATCCACATTTACACTTGAACAAAAAAACAAGACTCCGCATAAACGGGGTCTCGTTTTTTTGTGTTATAATGTAAATCCTGTTACTAAATCTGCCTAACAGTCCGTAAATATTTGGGTTAGTGCGAAATCAGCGAAAAATACGCATCCTTAAATGTTTGAATATTGCCCCAGATTTGTTCGATTAGCCTTATTCACTATGTATAGTCACATGTGAGTAAGGCTAATCGGGCGAAAATGGGGTGATAGTCGAACATTTACAACAGTTAAACAGTCTTTTTTGCGATACCAGCAGGTTCAAATGACTCAGTCAGCTTGGGAAGACTTGAAAGCTCCCTGGACTTCGCTTCCTTTGGATAATCAATAATGTTAAGGTTTTCAACAATTAACATGTAGAGCAATATCCACAATGAAACCATACCGGCAAAGACAATCCACTCAATTAAGCTCGGGAAATAGAATCCATAATGATCCATCATTCCTATCATAATAACATTAACACGGGTCAAAAACACCCCAAAACTTACCAGGATACCAAAAGTAACCAAGCCTGCCTTGGTCTTACCCCACTGGGTAAACATAATAACAATTGGCAGGGCTACACAAACGCCATATTCAAGAAAGAAGAAAAAAGTCTCGAGAGCCGAGTCAAATATATATCCTAAAGCACCGAGTCGAGCAAGGTCAACAAACTTGAAACATAAGTAGAAAATCATGATATACGCACTGATCCGGGCAAGACGGTATAATAAATCAGCTCGAAACGGACGGTTGTAAATTTTACTTCTGAAATAGTTTTCCACTATAACCATGGCTGGTCCCAGGAAAAACGCAGTCAGGAGGAAAAAGACTCCAATATAATTGGACCACCATAAAGGATAGAGTTTACCCACCATCAGCAGGTACAAAGAACCAAGTGCTGTTTGGTGTAATGTTGGCAATAAAATACCAGCAACCACTAAGACCGGGGCTATTCTCAGAAAATATTTCTTATATGTAGGAAGGACTTTTTCGCTTATAGGTTCACAAAATTTTATTATCTGGACTGTGGCATAAAGCGATATACACCAATAAACATCAAATAATATTGAACTGCTGCCCCAGAAGAAATATGGTGTCCAGAATTGATACCATAAACCAATGTCCAGACCCAGGCTAACCAGCGAGAGGATGTATCCCAGCAACGAGACCACCATCGTGCCTCGAATCAGCGGTTTGTACTTCTCTATGTTTAAAACATATACCATCAAAGCGGTCGTAAAACCGCCGGCGGTGATGGCAACCCATCCCAATGCCGGTAATTTCCATAAACCCCATGGCCAGTTGTCGGTCATGTTGGTTGTCGGCCCCAAGCCGACAATTAAGCGATAGAAAACAAGAACAGCCATAAGTGCGACTAAAGCCATTAAGGCCAGTCTGAATGGAGTTATATTAAATCTCCATGTTGTGTTTTGAATCCTGAGTTGCATGTCGTATATCCCCTCCTATAAGGACTCTTTATTTTCCTTGGCAATGGTACTGCGCCGCTGGTTGAATAGATATAGAGCGGTTAATAATGTACCCCACCCGATCATGATACCTGTTGTGTATTTTTGAAAATACTCATAGCTATACTCAGGCAATGGTCTGGTGGTAACATCAGTGTTAAAACCTAACTGCTCAAAAGGAGTATCGGAAATATACATCCAGCCGGTACCGCCAGCCTCGTTCTCGCCATAAATATGTTGTACATAGTTGCTGTCATTGGCAATGGTTTCTTTTGCCAGCTCAAGCAGTTCATACTTTTTGCCGACTGTCATAACACCTGTAGGGCATGCACCGACACAGGCAGGTGCCTGGTCTTTTGCCAGGCGGGTGTGGCATAAATGGCATTTGGCGATAATGGGGAAGGTCTTTTCCCACTCATACTTTATGATATCAAAAGGACAGGCCAGCATACAATAGCGGCAGCCGACACATTTATTAGGATAAAACACCACTGCACCACTTTCGCTTTTCTTGAGGGCGGTGGCAAAGCATGAGGCAACACAGGCAGGTTCATCGCAATGGAGGCATTGGAACTTTGAATAACGCCAAACCTCACTGTTATCTTCCTGGTTGATTCTGTGCAGAGTTATATTTGTCCAGTTTTTATAATCCAGGTTTTTGGTCTCTCTACCCTGAACATGAGAACGAGTATTTTCAAACTCATTCTCATTCCACATCTTGCAGGCTACGCTACAGGCATCACAACCAATACACTTGGTTATGTCAACCAGTACTCCCTGACTTTTTTCAGTCATTTTACTTTTGCTCATACCCATTTAATGGCACCTCCTTCTGCTGAATTTATCTTTTTTCTTTTCTGTTGAACATATATTCTCATGCAGATGAAAATGATCTTTAAGGAGATGTTAATCTCCTCATTCGGAAAAAGACAAATTAAAATGTAGGAATTATGTCGTCAATATTGTTAACTTAATGTTTTTCAGAATCCTTTCCGAATATAATCGCCAACATTAAGAAAAAACCCAGTGCAGCACCAAGAACCGGATATTTTGTGCCGATTATACCACCACCAAAAGCTACAGCCGATAAAGTTACAAACACCCCTGCCAATATCAATATTTTTATCAATTTATCACCTCTTTTTTTGAAATCAGGGAGTTAACTATTTATAGTTGCCTGCAATAGTCAACATACCGACACGGTGTGTGCCGGGTTGCTTTCAACTCCGTAAATGCTCACTATGCAGTATCTTTTTCAGCCGACCTTCTGTGGTTGATGGCCCTGATGCTGGCTTCCCGTGTTTTTGGTATATGTGGATGGAGTAGCTTGTAGGCTTTGGGGCTGAGCGGATACCCCAGAAATTCTTCATAGACAGCTATGACCTCAGGGTTTTCATGGGACTCCCGCAACTCCATGCCGGCGTCGTGTTCGTATATGGTTTTTTTCCGTTTTTCAAGCATCTCATCACTTGGCGGTAAGCTGCTGAACGGCATCCCTCCACCACCGACACAGCCACCGGGACACGCCATAACCTCGACAAGGTGATACCTTGGTACATCCCCATCTTTTGCCTTGCACATGGCAGTCATGATTTCTCTGGTATTAGACAAACCATGTACCACCGCAATGCGTAATACACCTGCACCAGGGATTTCAATAGTGGTCTCTTTTACGCCTTGTAATTCGCGTACAGGCTGCCAGTTAAAAAGTATTTCCGGAGCTCTTTCCTTGGCAACTACATAGTAGGCAGTGCGGGCGGCGGCTTCGATTACTCCACCTGTGGCACCAAAAATTAATCCTGCTCCGGAACTTTTGCCCAGTATAGGGTCATAGTTTTTTTCAGGTAAAGAGGGTAAATCAATCTCGGCCTTTTTGATCATTCTCGCCAACTCTCTTACGGTGAGCACGGCATCGTTGTCCATGATATGCTCTTTACCGTGATAAAGCCCGCTGGCATTCATGGCCGGCCTTTTTGCCTCTGCTTTTTTGGCGGTACAGGGCATAATGGCAACCATGTAGATTTTTTCAGGATCAATATTATTTACCTTGGCGTAATAAGACTTCACCAGTGATCCTAACATCTGCATAGGGGTCCCCGCAGAAGAGATGTGGTCAAGCAGATCCGGATACCAGTATTCGCAGAAATGATACCAGGCCGGGCAGCAGGATGTAACTAATGGCAAGGGTTTATCTTTCTTACCTGTAAAAATTTTGACGAACTCCGCGACTTCTTCAAGAATGGTAAAGTCAGCCCCGGTGTTGGTGTCAAATACCCGGTCAAAGCCGAGCTCTTTCAGGGCGGCAACCTGTTGTCCTTCAACCCAGGAACCCATAGGAAGACCAAATTCTTCTCCCAGGCCTACTCTGGTGGCTGGAGCGGTCTGGACAACCACAAATTTATCGGGGTCTGCCAACGCTTCCATTACCTCATCAATATGGTCTTTTTCGGTCAAGGATTTGGTCGGACACCATAGTATGCACTGTCCGCAGTCCACACAGATAACATCATTGATTATTGGCAATTTATAATACTCGAAAACTGACATTACACTTCGGCATGCCTCTATACATTGTCCGCAGAGAATACACAGCTCATCATTACGGTCAAGAGATACAGAATCAGGGTTAATCGCTATGCGTCCACGAACCTGAGCCGGCCAGTTTTTATTGGTGTGGTACTGGTCAGGTACCCAGCCGTCACCGGCGATTGTTTTGTCAAAATGTTCGCATCCCATCAGGCTGGTAGAGGCACCGGCTACCCCTATTCCCCCAACCATTTTCAGGAACTTGCGCCTGGTTAATTCCTTTTGCTTCTCTTGATTTTCATCCATAAATTCATCCTCATTTTAGTGTAGTAATTTAAGCCATAGCAATACAAGGTTGTCAAAAAATATAAAGAGCCTGAACTATGGACACTATGACTTGCTGGTAAAAAAATCTTCCAGTTGAGAACCGTTTCCGTGCATATATTATTTTGCCGGCAAAATAAATAAAAGCAACAGTTTGAAAGTGGCTTAGCTTATGTTTCTTGTTTTACAGAGTATAGTGACATCCGTATAGTGACATCCAAGCAAAGTTGGATAGACTTTGGTTATCTAATCCTAGGAAGATTGCTCTTCTTTTTCGAGTTTACTCTTATGCATTGTTGATTGGTTATGTATAAGTAATACTTATGAGGAGCTTTAACACTTTGACGGCTGTTTTGTCAACAGTTAAATAAAATCTATAGTTTCTGGTAAGTAGGTACCCCCGTGTAAATTTCTGCTGGACGGAGTTTGTCGTAAAACGGCTGTCCATGGTGAATGGTTGGCAAAAAATGTATTGATTTTATTATGCCAAGGGGAGTAGATGTTTGCGTACTGCCTTTTTAAGTTTACCCGTCAGCCATATTGACTTACACCCGGAAAGCCATGATTTATAAAATTTTCCCATTTTTGCTCTGGTTTAAGGGTTATAAGCCTGAAGACTTTAAGTATGACCTTATTGCCGGAATCACTGTTGCCCTGGTTTTGGTTCCCCAGTCCATGGCGTACGCTCAGCTTGCCGGTCTGCCGGCCTATTACGGACTGTACGCCGCTTTCCTGCCGCCAATGGTGGCAGCATTGTTTGGTTCGAGCCGGCAGTTGGGAACCGGGCCGGTGGCCGTCGTGTCGCTTATGTCCGCTGCGTCTCTGGAGCCGCTGGCAACCGCTGGTACCTCCGAGTTTATAGCTTACTCCATAGTTCTTGCTCTTATCGTTGGTCTCTTTCAGTTTTCTCTTGGTGTCCTTCGTCTTGGGCTGGTGGTTAACTTCCTTTCCCATCCGGTTATTAACGGCTTTACCAATGCGGCAGCGATTATTATTGGCACCTCCCAGCTTGCCAAGCTGTTTGGAGTCTATGTGGATAAGGCTCCCCATCACTATGACACCATGCTGCGGGTTATTCAGGCAGCCATGGATTATACCCATATGCCTACTTTATTGTTTGGCTTAGGCTCTCTATCTGTCATGATCGTTTTAAAGAGGATTAATCCCAGGATTCCCAATGTTCTGGTCGCGGTTGTCCTCGCTGCTGTAGTCTCGTACTCTATTGACTTTAACGAGGATGTTGTTGTTGATGTTGCAGACATAAGGATGGCCAATCTGAATGAGGAAATATTGCAATATAACAGTATCGTCGGCTTGGCAAAAGAGCATGGTGACAGGCGGGCTGAGCTTGGTCTGCTCCTTGATGAAATGAAAGAAGAAAGGAGAAGGGGAGGTGGACCTTCAGTTGAAATTGCCCGCTTACAGAGTGATATTTATATAACATCTGCACAAATTGATTTAAAAAAGGAACAGGTAAAGGCTGCCCGTCATAATTTGCGCCAGCTAAAATTTAGAATGGAGAAACATGGCGATCAGTATGCGTATTACCTACTTCAGGAAGCTGATAAAGATGGCACCCATCAGGTGTGGAGGCTTAAAGTCGGTTTGGATCAAATTGATTTGGCTGGAATTACTTTGACCGGCGGTGGAGCAATTGTTGGTGCAATTCCCAAGGGATTACCTGGGTTTGATGTTCCGGAGCTATCCCTCAGCACCTTTTTAAAATTATTACCAATTGCCATAATCATTTCCATGCTTGGCTTTATGGAGGCCATATCCATTGCCAAGGCCATGGCAGCCAAGACCGGTCATAAAATTGATCCCAATCAGGAATTAATAGGGCAGGGGCTTGCCAATATCCTTGGTTCCACCACCTCAAGTTATGTGGTTTCCGGCTCGTTTTCCCGCTCCGCCGTTAATCTCCAGGCCGGGGCTGTAACCGGTATGTCCTCAGTGGTTACTTCTCTGGTAGTGGTTGCCACCCTGTTGTTTTTCACGCCCCTTCTCTATCATCTTCCCCAGGCGACTCTGGCGGCGGTTATCATGATGGCGGTGGTTGGCCTTATAAATATCAGGGGTTTTGTTCACGCCTGGAAAGCACAGTGGTATGACGGAGTGATTTCTGTTGTTACATTTGTTGCTACCCTGGCATTTGCCCCCCATCTTGACAAGGGTATAATGGTGGGTATAGTTCTTTCCATGGGAGTATTCCTATATAAGGCCATGCGGCCCACGGTTGTGGGTCTTGCCATGGATGAGGATAGGGTCTTGAAGAGTGCGGAGCATTATCATTTGCGGGGTTGTCGGCATATTGCAGTTATTCGTTTTGATGGACCTTTGTTTTATGCCAATGCCAGTTATCTTGACGAAAAGGTTGTAAAGTTTCGCTCCATGCACCCTGATTTGCGTTACATCCTTCTTGATGCCAGAGGTATAAATGATATGGATGCATCAGGGGAAGAGGCTTTATCCATGGTGGTTGACCGGGTAAGGGCTGCCGGGGTAGGGTTTGCCATGGCCGGAGTTAAGGGGCAGGTTCTTGCGGTTATGGAGAGGACTCATCTTCTTGATAAAATTTCCCAGGAAGAGATATATCCAAATACAAAATCTGCGGTAGCCGCCCTGGTTGCCAAAGTTCATTTTAATACGGATCTATCGGCTGGTGGGTGCGGAGATTGTCCCTTGACTCATTACTTGCCGGTATCGCGATGATTGCAAATTTACGAGGTGTAGGCCTGTAAGTGGGAGCTGTTATGGTTATTTCATGGGTAGGTGTACACCATAAGTTTTGCTTATAATTATTTTACTGAAATCTGTCTGGAGAAAAAATGTGTGATACATGTGGATGTCATAGTTCTGAGAGTACAAACGATTTAATTGTTGAAGTTCATCAAAACCTGCTGGCGGCAAACAACGCCCAAGCAGAGAAGAACAAAAAACATATTGAGGACATGGGAGCTGTGGCAATAAATCTTATCTCAAGTCCTGGCTCCGGCAAAACAACCCTGCTTGAGCATACCATTGAACGGATTGGCAAGCGGCTTAAGATTGGAGTTATAGAAGGTGATATTGAGACTGAAAGAGATGCCGACCGTATTCGCAAAAAAGGAGTGCCGGTGGTGCAGTTGACCACAGGCGGGGCATGTCATCTTGATGCCCCGCTTGTTCATAAGGGGTTACACAGCTTGCAGGAGCAGAGTGAAGACGGTAAATTTGATATTATTTTTATAGAGAATGTCGGCAACCTGGTCTGCCCGGCCAGTTTTGATCTCGGCGAACATCAGCGGATAATCATGGTTTCCGTGCCGGAAGGTTCTGATAAACCCGCCAAATATCCCACAACTTTTATTGGTGCCGGGATGTTTATGATTACTAAAGTTGACTTGCTTCAGTACTTTGATTTTTCTCTGGAGGAAGCCCGTACTGAAGCCCTGCAGCTGAACCCCAACTTGCAGATTATGGAAGTTGCCTCAACTACTGGTGCGGGAATGAATGAGTGGATAGCGTATATTGATGAGCTTGTTGGTGGTTGATGCCTGGACAGTTTTGCCTGTATGTTAACCGTATCTCATTAATTAAGATCTGACACTAATAGGTGACGGTAACCTGGGTGTACATTTTAATCCCTGCTGGCGGTTGCTCTTCGTTTGCTTTTTTATGTAAAATGTATTATAGTATTAGGGATTGAACGCACAGTAAAGCGTGTTGTTTTTTTTGTTGTTATTATAATACTTTAGATAACCTGTGCGTCACGAGTTATTCATTTTTGCCTGTTTGTGAATTTAAATACAAAGATGAATTCCAGTGGATGTGCGGGGGGAGAAGGCGGGTGCTGAAGAGTATCAAAGATGACCTTCTTGAGGCTGGCAAGAATGAAGGATGCATAACCTTCCAGCATCTTAATGAGCTGTTGCCGGATGGAATCAAGGATACCGGAGAAATTGAAGAGCTTTTTGATTTTCTTGGTGAGAATAATATAGAAATAGTCACCCAGGGAAAATCCGGAAAGAAAAAAACTCTCTCAGGTGAGGTGTGGACAGGGAAAAAGGATGATGACGCTGTCGGCTCACTTCCCAATAGCGAAGAACATGATTCTGAAGAGACGACTACTACCTATTTGCGTGAAATGGGGCAGTTTGAACTGCTCACCCCTGAAGATGAGGCTCGTTATTCAAAGACCATTCGTGGTGGTTTTGATTCCATTATAGCGGCTATTCGTGAAGATAATTCAGGGGTAAAAGAGATAAGTATGCTTGTCGATCGTATCGCTCTCTGGGAGCGGCGTGATCCGACCTTGAAGCCCAAGAAGCAGCAGCTTAATTATATGCGTCATTGTGTGGTTATGGCGATGAAAAAGCATTCTGAAAAACGGGAACTTTTTGAGCTTAACACTAAGCTTGAAGCCTATAGCCGATCCATCGAGACCGCCAAGGATGCAATGATCAGGGCTAATCTGCGTCTCGTTGTCTCTATTGCCAAAAGATATATGCACCAGGGGTTGACTCTCGCTGATCTTATTCAGGAGGGAAACCTTGGTCTTATGCGGGCTGTTTTTCGCTTTGATTACAAAAAAGGCAATAAATTTTCAACCTATGCTTCATGGTGGATAAGGCAGGCAATAACCAGGGCGATTTTGGATAAAACCCGAACCATTCGTCTGCCTGTCCATTTTCTTGAGCTTAGGAGTCAGTTTTTCAAGGCTTTTTATTCTTTACTTAAAGAGCTGGGCAGGGAGCCGACACCGGTCGAAATCTCCAAGATGACCGACCTGCCCATGGACAAGATCCTTGCCATTTTGGAAGCATCAAGAGAGCCTATTTCTCTTGAAACTCCAGTGGGTGATGATGATTCTACTCTTGGAGATTTTCTTGAAAATCAGGAGTCTGAATCCCCCTATAATGCTGTTGAGGATCGTGAACTCTCAAGCCGGGTGACCGAGGTGTTGTCCACCCTTACAGAAAGGGAAGAAAAAATAATCAGACTTCGTTTCGGGATAGGTGAGCCAGCTGAGTACACATTGGAAGAAATTGGCAAGAGGTTTAATGTCTCCCGGGAGAGAATCCGCCAGATTGAGAAAAAGGCCTTAAATCGACTCCGCCATTCCAGCCGCAGAGAAAAACTGCGCTTTTTTCTTGATTAATTTATTCCCACTAATGTTTATCGCTGAAATAATTGAATTTATAAAGTTGAAGTTTCCTGGAACGAGTTAACGAAAATAGCGATAAGCCTCTTTTGTTTTTTATAACATAAGGGGCTTATTCTATTTTTAACGGTTCTTAACAAAGAGAAGGGTATGGAACGATTGATAAAACAGGCAGGTTTCGGTGATGTTCTCGAAAAGGTAGAAAATGCAGAGCGACTGAGCCTTAGTGATGGGAGGCGGCTCTATAAAACCAATAACCTGCTTGCTCTTGGTTATCTTGCCGATATGGTCAGAAAGAGGAAAAATGGTAATGATGCTTTCTTCATATATAACCAGCATATAAACTATTCCAATGTCTGCACCAATCTTTGCAAATTCTGTGCATTTGGTAAAGAAAAAGGCGATGCTCAGGCCTATGAGATGAGTGTTGATCAGGTCA